>CAKZQF010000203.1 GCA_937139475.1 uncultured Gammaproteobacteria bacterium
CGGGAGCTAGATTTGAACTAACGACCTTCGGGTTATGAGCCCGACGAGCTACCAGACTGCTCCATCCCGCAATCACTAATTGGTATCTGAAGTTAATGTAAAGTGTTGGATGCGGGAGCTAGATTTGAACTAACGACCTTCGGGTTATGAGCCCGACGAGCTACCAGACTGCTCCATCCCGCAATCACTTTATTTAACTGTTCGATTCACTTTATCTTGTTAGATGCTGTGTCCCGTTCAGATGGCGCTATAATAACGGGATTATTTGTTAATGCAACTAATAATTTTAATTTGTTTCTCATCTGTCGCAAAAATAAGCGCTATGTGTGCTATTGCTTTTTTTGTCATCAATTATTGGTACAAATGCAGCAATCTATTAATATTAAATTCACCGCCTCGTCCATATTCCAAAATCAGCATTTGTTTTAGTTTATCGCTGGCTTCTTTAATGGCACCGCTTTTGGTGATTAAGCCATGTTTGACTAGGTTTGCTAGTTTGTCATTGCTACTAATTACTTGATTAGACTGGTAATAAAACCCTAATTTTCGCTCATCCACTAATTCGTTTAATAAACGGCGTATTGCTTTATCTCGCTGCGCCATTAAAAGTGGTGAAAGCTGTGCTTTATTCATTACCACCATTGGATTTTCCGCCAGGTCGATGGTCGGGTGCGTTGGATGACTTTGATCCTTTGACTCGACACTGATATCTGCTGGGCGCACTTGATTATTAACTAACAAATAGAGTGTTGATGTTAGCGAATTTACTTGCTGTTGAACCGGGTATTGATAATCAGAATATACAGGGATTTCTGCCGTGGCCGGCAAGTGAGCAAGATTGTGAGCTAGAGCATTGGTGTGCTGGCGCAAGTCTGCCACTTCATGTTGCAAGTCCGCCAAAGCATGTTGCTGCCGCTGCAATTTGTTGTTGGTAGTGCTTAATGAAGCATTAGCTGATGCAAGGTTTTTTTCTATACCGCTGCGCTTTACATCCGATAGGTTATTCGCACTGAGTTGCGTTTCAAGGGAACGCACGGTGGCACTTAACTGTTGTTGCTTGTTTTGTAGTGACTTGACGCGGCGCGCCAACCGGTTCGCTTTGGCTTTTTTGTCACGTAATCGGTGTTGATTTTGGCCCACTGCATGCTGCACTTCTAGTAGCTCAGGATTGGCGATAACTTGGCTTCCACTTATATATTGTGTTTGCAATGTTAGTGTCGATTGCTGAATTTCAAATATTGGATTGGACTGTGAGAACTTAAGCATCGTTGCCGGCTTACTTGTCGATAAGATAAGCCCATCTATAGAATGAATGACACTCGGCGCTACATCTATGCCTTCATTTGAGAGTGAAACGCTAAGCATGCTTTGCTTTTTCAGCTGTTGGTGAAGATCGTTATATCGCTGGTTGGCCGTTGGACTGCGCGTGAGTTGAAATGCTTTAGCATAAAGCAACAGTGCTTTCTCATGTTGCTGACTATCTTCAGCGTGTTTCGCTTGTTGCTCAATATAAACAGCCCAGCGATTTAACTGCTCTTTAGCGTGGGCTAACTTTTGCTGGGTTTCTTGATTTTCAGGCTGCTCATTCGCTGCGGCACTAAACTTCGCTACGGCTAACTCATATTGCTGCTGTGTCATCAATTGCTGACCGGCATTAACCAGGTTCTTGTGTGCGCAGCCGCTTAGCATAATGGTGCACAGTATTAACGAATACACTCTACTTTTTTTGGTAAAAAAATCTATTTTGAACACTCAAGATCCCTTAGTACTTGTTTATTACTATACCTATTGTATCGGTAAGTCGATGAACTGAAACTGAGTAATCATAATACCTTAAAATAACTAGTAAAAGTTGATATTCATTTTGTTACATTTGGAAACATTTAAGCTGGGCATATATTATGCGTTTGTGATATAAAGTGGCGCTTTATAAAACTGTATACAAAATTATCAGGGTGAGAATAAAATGAACAAACTTGTTAGTGGCTTATTGCTAAGTTTGTCAGTCGTGGTATCGCTACCATCGATGGCAGGTGGCAAGCCATTTGAGGATAAGTTTCGTCAGCTAGACGAATTACTTCCGACACCAAATGCTTATCGCACAGCATCAGGTGCCCCAGGTCATAAATATTGGCAGCAACAAGCTGATTACCAAATCGAGGTTAAACTGGATGACGCCAAGCAAACACTTACGGCATCAGAAACCATTAACTATAAGAATAACTCACCTGATACATTAACTTACCTTTGGTTACAGTTAGATCAAAATCGTTTTCAACGTGATTCGTTAGATAAACAAACGCGTACAACCTCTTACTCTAAGGGCGATAATCCTAAGACTTCATTTAGATCAATGCGTAATGTTGTTAAATCGGCGCAGCATGATGGTGGATACGAAATCACCAAAGTTGCTGATAGTCGTGGCAACCCAATGAAATACATCATTAACAATACCATGATGCGTATCGACTTAGTTAAGCCGCTTAAATCTGGCAAATCAATTGAATTTAGCATTGATTGGAATTACAACATTCGTGAGCAGAAAGTGTTAGGTGGTCGTGCTGGTTTTGAATACTTTAAAGAAGATGACAACTACCTTTACGAGATTGCCCAATGGTTCCCTCGTATGGCGGCATATTACGATGCAAAAGGCTGGCAAAACAAGCAGTTCTTAGGTAATGGTGAGTTTGCGCTTGAGTTTGGTGATTATGATGTAAAAATTACCGTACCTGCGGATCACATTGTTGCTTCAACGGGTGAGCTACAAAATGAGAAGAGTGTACTGACTTCAACTCAACGTCAACGTCTTGCCAAAGCAAAGACTGCTGATAAGCCTGTTATTATCGTGACTGAAGAAGAAGCGATTGAGAACGAAAAAGAAAAGTCTAGCAAAATGAAAACTTGGCACTTTAAAGCCGAGAATGTACGCGACTTTGCTTGGGCGTCATCACGTAAATTTATTTGGGATGCTCAGGGGTACTCAGAAGGTGATATCGACACCATGGCGATGTCTTACTACCCGAAAGAAGGTAATCCATTGTGGGAGCGCTACTCCACTGAAGCGATTGTTCACACTATCGAGCATTACAACAAGTACAGCCTACAGTACCCATACCCTGTATCGATTTCAGTAAATGGTCCGGTTGGCGGCATGGAATACCCAATGATCACCTTTAACGGTCCGCGTCCTAAAGTTGACAAAAAGACAGGTGAGAAAACTTATTCTAAGCGCACCAAATACGGTCTAATTGGCGTTATCATCCATGAAGTTGGGCACAATTACTACCCAATGATTGTAAACTCTGACGAGCGTCAATGGACTTGGATGGATGAAGGGCTAAACACTTTCGTACAATTCCTGGCAGAGCAAGCATGGGAAGAGAAGTATCCATCGCGTCGTGGTCCTGCACGTAAAATCGTAAACTACATGAAAAGCTCTCACCAAGTGCCAATCATGACCAACAGTGAGTCAATCTTGCAGTTCGGTAACAATGCTTATGGTAAACCAGCAACAGCACTAAATATCTTACGTGAAACTGTAATGGGCCGTGAGTTGTTTGACTTTGCCTTTAAAGAATATGCAGAACGTTGGAAGTTTAAGCGTCCAACGCCAGCTGATTTATTCCGTACCTTAGAAGATGCCTCAGCGGTTGATTTAGATTGGTTTATCCGTGGTTGGTTCTACACCACAGATCATGTTGATATTTCACTTGATAAAGTAACTAAACTACACATTGGCAATCAAGATCCAGAAGTTGAAAAAGCATGGGATCGCCAGCAATACAACCAGGAGCCGCAAGATATTAGCGACATCCGCAACAAAGATATTGTTGTGCGTACTAAAGGTAAGCCTGAGCTACTAGATTTCTACAATGAACATGATCAGTTCACGGTAACTAACGCCGATCGTAACAAATACAGCAAGAGCCAAAAGAAATTAGAAGACTGGCAGCTTGAGCTACTTAAAAATGGTAGCAATCTGTATGTCGTCGACTTTAGCAACAAAGGTGGCTTGGTCATGCCAATCATCCTTGAAGTTAAATACAAAGACGGTAGCAGTGAAGTTAAGCGTATGTCTGCGCAAATTTGGCGTAAAAACACCAACAATGTTTCTAAATTGCTAATTACTGATAAAGAGATTAGTGAAATCGTGCTTGACCCATACTGGGAAACCGCTGATGTAGATGTTAACAACAACTACTGGCCATCACGTGTTGTTGAGTCTCGCTTAGAGCTTTACAAACGTAAGAAAAAGAAGAGCATGATGGAGAAATACAACGAGAAGCTTAAGACTGATAAAGACTTAGACGAAGATAAAGACGCTAAAGTAAAGAAAGCGGCCTAATCGATGATTATTCGTCTGACTAGCGCGTTTTTATTTAGTCTGTATCTGGTGGTAGCGCAAGCTGCCGCCCATACTTTCTTTGTTGGTAATACTGAGATATTGGCCAATCAGCACACTAAAAGTATTGAAGTTATTCATCGCTTTACCAGCCACGATTTGGAAGCGCTGCTTTCAGATCGTCATCAATTGACGCTTTACGCTGATAGTGAAGAGTACTTAACACTTGTTGAGCAATATGTACGAAGAAATTTCTCGCTAATTGATAGCGAGGGTAACGCTTTGAAACTCGATTTTATTGGCATTGAAGCCGGGGTGAATGATACTTATATATACCAGGAAGTTGTTAATCGTACATCCCTCAAAGGCGTGAAGATTAATCATCGGTTACTAACTGATTATTTCCCCAACCAAAAAAACCGTGTCAACTTTGAGTCTGATAAGCTCAAGGGAAGCCTACTTTTTGATAATAACGTAACGAGCATCATTATTAGATAAAATCCCTTTTGGATGATTAATATCAATTACCCCATTGCAGATCTTCGCTATGATGGCGACAGTTCAAAGAGATAAATACTATTTAAAAGTATAAAGAGGTAAGTTATGAGTTCATGTTGCGGCGCCTGTGGCGGTCAAGATACAGAAAAAGCAAAAGAAGAACAGCAACAACAAGAAGCTGTTCAGCAACAAGAAGCTGTTCAGCAACAAGAGAAGCAAGATAAAGAATAATTATTGCGCTAATTATTGCTACGACAAAAGCGGCGACCTTAAAAGGGCGCCGTTTTTTTATATTCGCTATTTAAACCAACTAACTGGGTCTACCTGATAGTACCGATATAATATTTCATACAAAGCCGCATGCCGTTGTCTCAATTCTAATGGCTTTTCAAAGAAGCTTTCTGTCACTACTGCAAAAAATTCCGCCTCATTGGTCGCTCCATAGCTGTCTATAGCACTGTTTCTGTGCTGCCAGAGCTGGCTTTTAAGTTGATGATATTCTTTGCTAAAAACTTGATTCCACTGTTGATACATCGTTTGGTCATTGAGCTTTGGGGTACCCGTTGCACCACCATTTTGCTGGTCTAATTGATGGGCAAACTCATGCAAAATCACGTTATGTCCGTCTTGTTCATTGGCCGAACCCGCCAGACTATCAGACCAAGACAAAACAATCGTTCCCCAAGGCCAGGACTCGCCAAGACGTGTTTGTTCAACCTCAGAGCTTAGGCCATTTAGCTGGCTTTGTTGGCGTACTCGATAAGCGCTAGGGTAGAGTACTATCGTTTTTACATTGGTAAAATAATCACTGTGACGATTGAGTAGTAATAGGCAGGCGTTTGCCGCAATAATTAAACGCATACCATCGCTGACCTCAAAGCCGTCAGCACCAACAAAATGCTTTTCTTTCAAAAATACCTGAATGTGTCCATCGAGTTGTAGACGTAATGTATTTGGTAACCTTTGATAGAGCGGCATCGCTTGTTTGAGCAACCTTTTCTGCACAATACTTAGCGGTGCTGTTTGCTGCTCCTCCCGTCGTCTCTGTGTGAGGTAAGGCTTCACCCAAAGAATATATGTCCAGCAAAGTATGGCAAGAACTATAACGGCGGTCAGTGTCAAAATTAACTCCTATTATTGGCTTATAGTATAGATTTGGTGCCTTAACTTGCAATTTCAATGGCAAATACATAGAGCGCAATTGATACAGAACCTGAGGTATAGGGCAGAATTACGAAAAAACAGTCTATACTTCTAAAAATTTGACAAAAGAAAGCCGCGATGATGTGTTGGAACAAATTTATTTTATTGTCTATCAATATTATTGTTGTGGGCTTTTGTGGGAATACCCACGCATATAAGGCGATTACACCTAATGATGTTTATGCACAGGTGCAGGAGTTACTTCGTACGATAGAGGAAGTATATCCGAGCAATTTGGAACGTATAAACAGCGTCAAAATATATGGTGCTAAGCCGCTCCATGCTTATGCTCTTGCTAGTGCGCTAAATGAAAAAGTCAGGCTACTTATGGTGGATGATAGTCGATTTATCAGGCCTGTATTCCCTTATCGTGAAATCACCCCCGGTGATGTTTTTAACTTAGTAAAAGTTATATCAAAGAACATAACGACGGGGGAGCCGCAGCTCCCGATCACAAAAAAAGTAACCAATAAAAAGCCTAAAGATGTTTTGCGTTTATTAACCAAATGTAATCTTAAATTAGATGCTTTAATTTCAGCAAAGCTAACCCCCAATTACCCGCTACAACAGGTGCAATACATAAATAATATACTGGTGCAGATGTTTAATGGCGCAAACAGGGATATGCCTGACCTTGAACAAGCATCTTTTAAAGCCGTGACGCCGGAGCATGTTTTTTCGTATGCGGAAAATCTGTACCGATTATTGGTTAATTTAGGTTATTTGAAGTTTCAAATACCTTATCCTCGCAAGCCCTATTATTCACCATTTGACGATAGCAAAACGAGACCGAGTAATGTGTTTACGTTAACGGTGATTAATGCCATTTTGTTAAAAGACTTAGCTTGGCGCTTAAACTATTCGATTAAGTCGCAGTTACCCGAACTGCAAAAGAATCCTGTCAACCCTTCTGTGGTATATCAACAATACACTAAGGTGCTATTGTTCAGTCACTACTTATTTAATTTTAAGTAGCAGCTATTGTTGGGGCGAGCTATCCATTACTTTGCCTATTGCACGACTTACCTGGTGATATTGTTTCGATACACCAAATAATAGGTAGGCTAAATACCCAAATTCTAAGCCAACACTGATGGCAAGCAATGGATAGATTGCGCTGTATAGTAGGGTGGTAATTAACAGACACATTGTGGCGCAGTGGCTGAAAAATAAATATTTTATTTTAGCCTTGCTCAGTAGTTGATGGACATTGGGCAGTAACTCAAATGCATTAAAATCGCAGCCACACTGACGTTGTAAATGTATGTAAGCCAAAAATGGCGCTATCTTAACTAGCATCGCCAGCATAATACTGAGCACCCAGCCAACACAAAATAGTCCAACAAGAAATATAGCTGAAACATTCGTAAAAAGACTTAGCAACATACAAACGGTAAGGCTAGCTAAAGCTATATACCACAGGCTAATGCTCAAGTCAGGAATTTTTCGTTTGCGGGTATAAATGACTTTTGCCGCGGTGAGGGCATAAGCAAGTAAACTCACCTCAATAAATATATCGAGTATGGTTAAGTAATTAAGCGTATTAGTACTAAGGCTAAACAGCAGTCGTGCAATCAAGGTAAAAAATAGCAGCAGTGGCAATTGTCGTTGTGACCAGCGGGGAAATGCCGGTGCAACATGGAACATGGGTAAAACCTGAAAGCTCACCCCCATTATCAAAAGGCTAATCCAACCAACGAGCCCCATGCCTGCGTGCGAGTCGGTAAGGTGCTTGGTTTGATTAAACGAGCTTACAAAAAAATGATCGCTGACTAAAACGCTAGCAATTAAAATAACAAGTAATACTGCACCTATGGCTAAGCGGATGGTTTTTAAGGAGTGTTGCTGCTGGTTAGTGTGGCCGATGCTTGCCAAAAGGGAAAAAAGCAACAATGACACACTACAGATTATCAGCACAAAGGCACTGGCTATTAACCAGGGAACACCCAACAGGAAGCCGCTAATTAGCGAAAGTGTACCACTAGTTAATCCTAACAACGTAATGGTGGAAATTAGCCGTACCCGTACAATAGATTGTCCACCAAGAACACTAACAAGTTGCAGCAAGGCACCACACATAACCATGGAAAAGACACCCAGCACTAAAGCGTGGGTAAGCGCCAAGGTATATGGGTTCCAGCGACTATACCATATTTGCTCGCCGCCCAGGCCAATGATACCAGCGCACAAAAGCCCTAAAAAACTCGCCACCATAAAGTAGCGCATTGGCAACTCAAATGGTGGGATATTGTCAAAGCTTAGACCTGAAAGATTCATGGTTAAGCTTGATGCGCTATGGTGATGGTAAATAGCTCATTGTTTTTGGCGACTTCGTAGGTGAAACCCAGCTCAATAATTTTAGGGTAAAGCGGGAGTGGCTCCTTACGGTGAGTGACAACAAGTCGCTGTGCTTTCGTTAGCGTCGCCAATGCATTTAAAATTATACGCATTGGTTCTGGTGCCTCTAACTCAGAAACATCGATCGCGATATTTTCCATGGTATAGCCTATTCCTTAGGAAGCTCTTCCATCGCTTTAATGGTTTGCGCTGGATCTGGCAAGTTATTCTGAGTCATCGGGTAGAGCATCTGTTCTTCCTTCATATTATGCTGCTGCATTAAAATCATCAATGTTTCGCTAAGACCAAGGTAGGCTTGTTGGTTTTTTGACTCTAGCGCTTGGCTCATCTGTTGAACCAGTTGGCGCATTTGTACATGCTCGCCACGCATCACTTGGGTTGGTCCCATTGTCATGCCCGTTGCCGCTTCAAAGGCTGGAAATAATACATTTTCTTCTTGCTGTAAATGGTGTTCTAAATCGGATGAGAATGCATCCCAACTATTTTGTGCCTGTTGCCACTGTTGTTGTGAGACAAACGACTCGGCGGCAATAAAACTTTCATCACAATGGCGGTGAGCACAGGTCATAAACTCAATGACGTTATTCATATTATTTCTCTATAAAAAGCCTAAAGAACCATGGTAAATGTTTTAAATTTTTCCTGACTTGATTTATATCTATGAATAACGATTAAGCCACTAGGTAGGGGATTTTCCCTCGTTGGACACTAAATCAACCAGTTCACTGCGGCTATTTATGCCTAGCTTGATGTAAATGCGATAGAGGTGATTTGAAATAGTTGAAGGGGATAGGGTGAGGTTACGTGCAATTTGCTTAAAAGTGTTTCCTTGACAAATGCCGCTGACGACTTGCTGTTCACGTTCAGTCAGATCATCCAGCGGAGATTTTAGGCGAACGCTAATGCGGCGTAATTCCCCTAAATTTTGCTGGGTAAAAAGTAGCTTATCTCTTGAGAATTCTCCCTCTTGGGGGAGCAATGGCAATGGAAATTTATCAGAGATATTTGTGGCTAAATGATCATCTAAGATATCTAAAAAGCTCGGTTCGACGGCATGATATAGCCCTTGTTTATCACAAATAGCACTTTGGCTTAGGGAAGGCGTTACCTGTTGTTCACTAAGTGCCAGCAATTGGCGATGAGATGCGGCACTCAACAGATGGAATAGTAGTTGGCTTTGGATCTTTTTTTCGTGTTCGCTAAAAATATGGTTACGGTCATAGCGATAAAGCGTTAGTAGCGTAAAGATGCCAGCGCGCTCATTGGCATGGATAGAGCTCAGTATTCTCTCTATGCCAAAAGGGTTAAAGCATTTTAGATAGAGTTGAGACTGATAAAAATCGTCATCATTAACGACATCGCTCATGTCTATAGCCTGACCGGTAGTTGAGATTAACTTGTCTACGATCGGATTTATATCGCTATAACGAACGAGTTTGTCGAAAATATCAGTTGGGATATCTACTGTTGCTTGGGTATGAAACTGCCTTGTCTCTATATTACCAGTGCCCCAAGCGGCGCCATCGAATGGAATAACCTGTTGTAGTAAGTCAAGTGCCCAGACTGAAAAATTGGCCAATGGGACTTGCGGAGACTCGCGATAAAGTTGGCTAATAAATTGATCGATAGACATTGTCGCCCGCATTAATTAGGTTCCCTTAGGTAATTTTTACCATAGTAATCATGGTTTATGTTTGTGAGTATAAAGCAATCCCTAATGTGACGAAAGATAGCTAATGTTATGAATAAGCAAGACAAGCAATACTTTGATTGTGTTATCGCTGGTGGTGGAATTGCCGGGCTAGTTACGGCGCTGGAGCTAGTTGAAAACAGCGACAAAACAGTATGCATTATCGATCGTGATACCAAGGAACGGCTAGGCGGCCTTGCGCGATGGGCTTTTGGTGGCATGGCACTATGTAATACCAAAGAGCAAAAACGCGGTAAGATTGAAGATAGTGTCGGCTTAATGCTTAACGATTGGCATCAGTTTGCTCAATTTGAACCACAAGATGATTGGCCCCGCGCCTGGGCAAAGGAGTACGCGCAGCACAACCATGAGAAAGTATACTGTTGGCTGCACAAGCTCGGGCTGGGCTTTCTACCGGCAGTAAACTGGGTAGAGCGCGGCCTGTTTGGTGATGGAAATTCGGTTCCCCGTTATCATGTTTTATGGGGAACTGGATGGGAGCTTGTCGAACGAGTTATTACAACACTTAGGCCCTATATAGCTAAAGGTCAATTATCTTATTTACATCAACATAAGGTTCAACATCCACTATTTGAGCAAGGCAAAATTTGCGGCGCTGGTGTGCTCAATGAACAAACAGCGCAATCCTTCGAATTAGCAACACAACGCTTAATTATTGCTTGCGGAGGCATCAATGGTGCCGTCAAGCAAGTAAGGAAAAACTGGTATCAAGCTTGGGGCGATGCTCCGTTAGAGATACTCAACGGCGCCAATCCCATCTCTGATGGGGCGCTACACCAAGAAATAGCAAGTGCCGGCGGGGTGCTCACCCATAGCGATAAAATGTGGAATTACGCGGCAGGAATTGACCATCCGCAAGCTGAGTTTGAGGGGCATGGGTTAAGCCTTATTCCGAGTAAGTCTGCATTGTGGCTCAATCACCGTGGCGAGCGCATTGGGCCGATGCCATTGGTCACTGGTTTTGATACGCGTTATTTGTGTGAACAGGTATCAAAGCAGGAAAAGCCTTGGACCTGGCAGGTGATGAATTGGAAAATAGCGAAGAAAGAACTCGCCGTTTCGGGTTCAATGCACAACCCATCGATTCGCGATAAAAAGTTACTTGGATTACTCAAGGAAACATTATTTGGTAATGAGCGATTAGTAAAACAGTTAGCTGATCAAAGCCAAGACTTTCTTATTGCCGATAATCTAGAGATGCTAGCCGCTAAAATGAATACACTGACGGCACAGGATTATATACAGGCTGACGAAATGGCTCAGCAGGTAGCGCAATATGACGCTCAGTTAAGGCGCGGCGAGGCCTTTGAGAATGATGAACAAGCCCGCCGCATTACCCACGCCAGACAATGGAAAGTCGACAAACTACGCACCTGTAAATCACAGCCAATTGTTGATAATAAAGCGGGCCCTTTGATAGCGATAAGGTTACGGCTTATTAGCCGCAAGAGTCTTGGTGGTATACAGACTAACTTGCAATCACAGGTATTGAACTCGCAAGGCTCGTGGATTAATGGCTTATATAGTGTAGGTGAAGCCGCAGGTTTTGGTGGCGGTGGTGCTAGCGGCCTACGGTCGTTAGAGGGAACCTTTTTATCTGGATGCATTTTAACAGCCCGTAATGCAGCACAATCAATTTTAAACAATAACTAAAAAATAACAGTCGAGAAGAGTGATGAAAAAGACAGCAGCTTGGTTAGTACGTTATGCGTTAGAGCAACTCAATGTAAAATTTACTTTTGGCATTCCAGGTGTACATAACACTGAGATATATGATGAGCTCGATAAATCCGAGGTAATAGAGCCTGTGCTGGTGACCCACGAAGGATGTGGCGCTTTTATGGCCGATGCGGTGACGCGAAGTAGTGATAGTGTCGGCGCTTTAGTGATTGTTCCTGCCGCTGGTGCTACTCACGCTGCAAGTGGAATTGGCGAAGCGTTTCTCGATGGTATTGCAATGTTAGTGATCAGTGGCGGCGTGCGCACAGATTCAGAGTTTGAATATCAGCTTCATGACATGGATCAGCACAAGATGTTAGAGCCGATAACAAAAAAGACGTTTAAGGTGATGTCCCATGAGGAAGTCATTCCAACGTTATATGAGGCTTATAATGTTGCAACACAGGGAGAGCCCGGTCCTGTATTTGTCGAAATCCCAGTGAATTTACAGCTAGATAAAGGATTTGTGAGCGAACTACCGACTTATAAGGTGCTACAAAAGAGCTTAACGAAAGACTTAACGGCTGAAATTAGCCAAACGGCCACGATGTTACTAAATGCTAAATCGCCGGGCATATTTGTCGGGTGGGGGGGAGTTCAAGCCAGTGCTTTGTTAATTGAAATAGCTGAGTTAATTAACGCGCCTGTTTCGACCACGTTACAAGGTCTTAGTGCATTTCCGGGAAATCATCCACTGCATACCGGCATGAGCTTTGGGCCAGCAGCTGTGCCAGCGGCGACAAATGCATTTAAAGACTGTGATTGTTTACTGGCAATTGGCACCCGGTTTGCGGAAATAGCGACTGGTAGTTTCGGCGTCACTGTCCCTGAAGACTTGATTCACATTGATATTAACCCAAAAGTTTTTAGCGCAAACTACCCTGCTAAAGTGGCCATTGAAGGGGATAGTGAGCTGGTACTAACTTTATTGCTAGGCGAACTTAAACGTCAGCAACAAGAAAGCAAAATGGTGATGGGCAATGCATTAACCACTCAAATTGCCAATGACAAACGTGATTACCTAACAGAATGGTTTGATCATGATAGTGGCAATAAAGTAAACCCGGCAAAATTTTTTGTTGAGCTGCGTAAGATGATTAGCGATGATGCGATTGTGGTTGCCGATGATGGTAATCATACCTTTTTAACTGCGGAATTAATGCCTTGTTATCATGCCAATCATTTCTTTAGTCCAACTGACTTTAACTGTATGGGCTACGCGACACCAGCTGTCGTTGGCACAAAACTAGCTAATCCCGATAAACAGGTTATCGGGATCATTGGTGATGGCGCCTTCTTAATGACTCAAACCGAACTATTTACCGCATCTGCGCGTAATATCGGTGCTATTTTTACTATCTTTAGTGATGGCGAGCTGTCGCAGATCTCTCAAGCACAGCAAGTCCCTTATAACAAAAAGACATGCACTGTATTACCAAATGTGCGACTGAAAGGCTTAGTGGAAGCTAGTGGTTGTCATTATATTCGGATGGAGACTGAGGCTGATATTGAATCATCGATTGCTAAGGCATTGTCATTATCTGTGAAAAACATACCCGTGGTCCTGGATATTAACGTGGACTACTCCAAGAAGACGCGCTTTACACAAGGGGCCATGGCAACCAACTTAAAGCGCATGAAATTACCAACGAAAGTACGCATGGTAAGTAGAGCGCTATGGCGTAAATTCTAACTAATTATTCATAGATGTTATCCATTTGTAATGATCAGTCATTGGGTTATCGGCATTTATCCATTAGATTGGGTACTACCGGATTGTACTAACGTACATTTTAGTGTAGGTTTTTGTTTGGTAAGTTAATAGGGTAATCACATTAGCTTTAAATTTTTTGTTTTATGGACCAATTTAAAAATACGTTAGCCATTTTTAAGCAATTCGTCAGTTGTTTTTAATAATTCGGGAGTAATTGTTAATTAAATGTATATAAATAAACTGACTAAATATTATAAAAAGAAGTGCTGGAGATAATAATAATGTTAAAAAATAACACTGCTCTACAAGGTCGTAAAAGTTTAGTGGCAAGTGCGGTAGTAACCGCGCTTTCAGTTTCACCGCTTGCTTCATTTGCAGAAGAAATAGAAAAAGAACAAAAAGAACAATCAAAAATTGAAGTGGTGACGATTACTGCACAAAAGCGTGTACAGAACATTCTTAAAGTACCGGTTTCTGTTGGTACCGTTTCAGATGACATGATCAAAGAGAGTGGTTCAATATTACTTAGTGATGTTGATAAGTTCATTCCGGGGTTTGATTTTAGTCATACCTCAGGTGTTACTCAAGCGGGCACCACTATGCGTGGTATTTCAAGCCCTAACATTAGCGTTGGTGGTGACCCTTCGTCGGCAACATTTTTCGACGATATCTATATGCCGCGTGCTGCTCAAAATGTCCAGTTTTCTGACATGGAACGTATTGAAGTCTTAAAAGGTCCTCAAGGCACACTCTTTGGTCGTAACGCGGCAATGGGTGTGGTTAATATGGTGCCGAATTCACCGATTGAATCTAGTGAAGCCTTTGTCAAAGCGACATTAGGTAGTGATAAGCAAGTTCGTTTAGAGGCGATGGGCAACCTGGCACTAACAGATAATGTGTTTATCCGGGCTAATGTATTGAGCAATCAGCAAGACGGTGTTTTAGATAATGTTGACCAAGCGAGCTGGAATGTTGGCAACAAAGTCTGGGATTTAGGTGAAAAAGATCAGCTTGCTGCGCGACTGGCATTAAAATGGAACATCTCAGATGCCACGAGTTTTCAAGTCGCTTATGACTATGACGATCTAGAGCAGGCTCCTTCAATGGCGATTGGTATGCATGAGTCAGCCTTGGGTGGTGGTGATAACCTATTTGCATCTGAAGTTGAGAATGATGTGAGAAATGGCTTTGAAGGTCGTGATATGACCGCTATTACAGCTAAGTTATTTCATGATATTGATGAGCAGTGGTCACTTAAATATGTGGTTAGCAAACGCGAATGGCAAACTGTTAATCGTCAAGACGAAGACGGTACTGGCAATGCGTCGATTTACTTTGACACATCTAATAATGAAGATTCTGATATTTTCTACACCGAGTTACAGGCAAACTACACTGGCGAAAAATTGCATTTAGTCACGGGGTTCTCATATTCAAAAGAGAACGTTACACAAACAACCGAGCTAAATGCTAGCGCCGAGAGTGCAGCTCGCCTTATTACCGGGGGGCTGAACGATTTCATTCGTGGACAGGTTGCTCAACAAGTGGCCGGCCAAATGGCTGATTTGGGTATTACCAGTCCTGAAGCGCAAAGCGAGTTTGTTGATTACGCCGTGGCACAAAGCGGCTTGCAGTTAGATCATATGTGGAATCCAAATGAATGGTCTCACGCCCTTAATGCCCTGGGTTTTGCTGATCAAATTATGGGCGGTCTTGCAATGTTTGGGGTCGTGCCTCCAGGTACGCCATTAACTCCTGGCATTGTGACTGCGACGGGTGATGTGACCTACGATATGGTTGCTGCTGAACTGGGTATGGGAGAGGTTTTCGGTCCAGGCACTGCCGGACAGTTCTGGGGTGAAAGCATTAACAATACCGGTGACTTTACTAACTGGGGGATTTACTTAGACGCTGACTACGCGATTACTGATAAATGGAACATCATTGGTGGTATTCGTTACTCTAAAGACAGCAAAGACTTCACGTGGCATATTCCCCATGTCGGCTTTAATGTTGATAGAACACCAGGTATTCCGGCACCAGCCCCAGGTAATATCTTCCCATTCCCAGTGGGTGATTTAGCGGCAAGTGATGAATGGAGTAAGGTGACTGGACGTTTAGTCACAAGTTATCAACTTGCCGATAACCATATGGTTTTCGGTTCATATTCAACAGGTTATAAATCAGGTGGCTTTGATTCACTGGCACCAAGCACCGTATCAATTGCACCTGAAGATACCGCCAATCTAGAATTTGGTTATAAAGGTATATTGGCTGATTCAGTGGTTGCCAATGTTAGTGCTTACTACTTAGAGTTAACTAACCTGCAAAGCTCAATTAATTCAAAACTTCCTGGCGCCAGTCATGCGGTTCCAACGATAATTAACAAAGATGTTGAAATCAAAGGATTGGAAATTGATTTGAAATGGGCAGTCAACGATAACCTCACATTAGGCTTAATGACTGAGTTTCGTCATACGCAAAATATAACGCCTGATTTTTATAATGCTGAAGGTGATTTAATTGATGCGACAACGAGCAAATCAAAAGCTAATGGCGATCATACGTTAACCCTTGATTATATGCCTGATATTAATAGTGGTACCTTGAACTTCCATATGGATTACGTCTTTACAACAAACATCAACAAAGATAGTGCTGGTTTAGAGAGCTACAAGCTAATTCCTGAATACTTAGATGATCGCAAAAACCTTGATGCACGTATTTCTTGGACAGATGACAACGAACGTTACGAAATTGGTTTATGGAGCCATAATATTACCGATAACCGTTATGTCGAAAGTATTGGTGGACAAGCTGCTGCGGCATTTGGTGCACCGATAGCGAGGATTAACCGCGGTCGTGAAGCTGGTATTGATTTTAAGGTTAACTTTTAAAATTGAAATAAGCTGATGTATAGGGCTTAACCGCAAGGTTAGGCCTTTTTTGACTATTTACTTGCCCGTTATTTAATCCTTGAGCATAACTGGTTAGTATAGTTATGATTTTAACGTGTTGTTTTGCGAACATTATATGAGTTCCCTAGTCGATTTTTTTGCTGTTTTTAGTATCTCGCAAATGCTGATGGCTATTGCATTATTAGCTCCCCATTGGAAGAAAGCACAGTCGTTACGGCTCTATGTTATCTTCATGGCATGTGCTGTGCTACATGTGGCCGATATCTTGCTTGATAGCTACACCTTACCGAGGGTCATTGAGCTGTTCTTATATGCCGGTAATAATGCGCTGCCCGGGGTATTCTGGCTAGTGAGTCTCAGTGTTTTTGGCGAGCATATCACCATCAAGCGCTGGCATTACACCGTTGCTTCATTAACTCTAATTATTCCAGTCTCGGCCCTTTCGTTGCAAAATTTATTTGGCTTTAGCTTAGATGATTTTGAAGCAATTAAAGGGGTAGTGGTTTATGGGGCATTGACATTAGAGCTCACCTTGCTTGTTCATGCCTTGATCATTGTTGGAAAATATTGGGATAGTGACTTAGTTCAGCGCAGGCGCTACATTCGCGGTGGTGTCATTGGTGCGGCTGCCTTGTATATATTTTTAGTCATCGTCATTGAGCAACTACTCAAGTTAAGTTGGTCAGGCTTGGCAGTATTGGAAGTGCTTTCATTAACCTTGCTCATTAGTGTCATCAATATTTTCTTATTTCAATTGTCACCAACGAGTATATTTGAGACACCAGAAAATGAGCCTGATGTAACAGAGCAACCTAGTATTGAATCAGCAGAACTAAAAGCCATTATTCATGCAATGGAACACGATAAACTTTACCAACAAGAAGGGCTAACGATTACAGCGTTTGCTAAATCCCTGGCAATTCATGAATACAAATTACGTGCCTTAATAAATGGCGAGCTAGCATTTCGCAATTTTAATGACTTTCTAAATCATTATCGCATTGCACAAGTGACTCAAAAGTTAGAAATTAAGGGGGATAAACAACTGCCTGTGTTAACGCTTGCGTTAGAAAGTGGATTTAGAAGCTTAAGCTCATTTAATAAAGCCTTTAAAGAAAAACACGGCGTAACCCCCACCGAATATAGAAAGCGCGCTAATAATTGATAGTAAAATATTAGTTATTTTGAAATAACTCAGCTATTTTTCATTATTCGTAAGACATAATCATGCCCATTTCGTACCTTAACTCCAGTTTTCTGATTAAGGTGGTTTATGCGTACACTATTTGTTGTTTTGATGTTCGGCTTGCTTTGGCAACTCTCGCCTGGTGCGAAGGCCAACGCTCCATTATTTGAATTAAAGAGTCAATGTCCGCCAAGCTTTTCGTTTAAGCAAGGCCGCTGCTTTTTGGTATCGCAATATCAGTTTTACGACTCAACCCAAAATCGCGGAGTCGGGGGGACTCAGACCTCACTACCACAAGTTCGAGATGGATTCTCTCCACAGCAAATTGACCTTGGTCGTTTTCTATTCTTTGACCCAGCGTTATCTAAAGATGGCTCATTATCATGTGCCAGCTGCCACCAACCCGATAAAGGCTTTAGTGATGATCTTGACCGCAGTGTTGGTATTACTGGTGAAAAGGTTGGACGTTCATCGCCAAGTCTATGGAACGTTGGCTTTTTAAAAAAGCTATTTTGGGATGCCCGTGCAACCACGTTGGAAGCGCAGGCTGAAGGACCGTTATTTGATCCAAAAGAAATGGGCAATAGCAAAGAACAGCTATTAGATACGCTTAATGGCAACGATGAGTACGTGCGCTTATTTCAACAAGTTTATGATAGCCAACTGCCCATTACATTGGAGCAAGTAACCAAGGCATTGACAGCGTTTCAAGCAAGTTTAATTTCTTTAAATAGCCGTTATGACCAGTATGCGCATGGCTATCATGAGGCCTTGAGTGAACAAGAAATTGCTGGACTGAATGTGTTCCGCTCGTTTGTTGCACGTTGTTCCGAGTGTCACCAACCGCCGCTATTTACCAATGACCAAATCGCTGTTATTGGCACCCCCGAACCAGAAGGTATGCCGTTTGATGTTGGTGCACAAAAAACTTTTGATGAGTTTAAGCTGCGTGGTGGTTTTAAGGTGCCAACATTGAGAAATATCACCAAGACTGCGCCATATATGCATTCAGGAAAATTTGAGAACCTGTTCGACTCTATCGAGTTTTACACCAAGGGGCGTGGTCACGCTGTGCCCAAAGATCAAACACTATATTTACATTGGCATATTTGGGAGCCGGATTTAAGCGATGCTGAAATTGAATCGATTATTGATTTCTTGGGCGCGCTTAATGATGAGAGTTTAATGCCAACGATACCAACTAGCGTTCCATCTGGGCTGCCGCCTATTGATGAAACCTACCAACAAACACAACAATAAGGAAAATAAAATGAGTGTTGCAAAGACGTTAACTGTAGTCGCTGTTGCTGCTGCGTTTTCAGCAGGCATGTATTTAGGCGCAAGCCAGGATGTGCCGGTTAATATTACCGCCAGTTCCGGTGGCGCAAGTTATGGCGGTGGCTTTAAGAAAGATGC
Source organism: uncultured Gammaproteobacteria bacterium (assembly GCA_937139475.1). Taxonomy (GTDB): domain Bacteria; phylum Pseudomonadota; class Gammaproteobacteria; order Enterobacterales; family Psychrobiaceae; genus Psychrobium. Next base: position 19,066 of record CAKZQF010000203.1, read on the forward strand.
TGAGCCAGTAAAAATTGCTGGGAAAAGTGCTGTTATTGAGCGCTCAACAGCAGGGCAAACTCATGTGATAAACCCCGGTGATTTAATCATGGATGCGGTAAAACTTGCTAATCCGGGTGATACGATTCAGGTTATGCCGGGAAGCTACCATGAAACCGTTTATATCGATAAAGATGATATCCGCTTAGTGGGTGTGATTAAAGAAGGCAAACGTGCCACCCTTGATGGCCAAGGCAAACTTAATGATGCAGTACTTTACTCGGGCAATAATATCGTTGTAGAAAACCTACTGATCACCAAATATAAAGGTAATGCGATAATGGGCCAAGCGGGTAACAACTTTGAAATCCGCAATAACATCATTATTGATACTGGCGTCTATGGTATTTTTCCGCAATTGGGCAAAAACGGTATCGTTTCGCATAATGTTATCTCAGGCATTGAAGATGCCGCAATCTATGTTGGTATGAGTGATAATATTCAAGTTTCCCACAACGAAGTTTTTGACAGTGTAGCTGGTATCGAAATTGAAAATTCTCGCCATGCGATTGTTGAAAATAACTATGTGCATAATAATACCGGCGGCATCCTAGCCTTTATTACGCCAGGTCTGCCAATCAAAACGACCTTTGATGTCATCATCCGCAATAACTTTGTCGTTAATAATAATCACGTTAACTTTGGTGCGCCAGGCTCAATGGTTGCAGGGATCCCATCAGGTGTTGGTGTCCTCATTATGGCCGCTGATGAAGTGATTGTTGAAGGCAATATTATCACCGGTAATAAAACTGCTGGTATTATTATCACCGACCATCATAGTGCACCGAATGCAACGATTGACCCTGAATCAGATCCGAGTCCCGATCGCGTGATGATTTTAGATAACTTAATGGACAATAATGGCTACGATGCTCATGATATGGTTAAAGCCTACATGCTAACGCAGTTTAAACAAGGTAACCCTGATATTGTGCGTATTGGCGAAAGCAAAGACAGCTGTATTATCAACCGTCATCGTTATGTAACCGTTGGTATCGATCACTGGGCACAATGTGATTTCACTAATACCCATTCGGTTGTTACTTATATTCTTGATGAACCAGTCGCACCTCGTGTGATCTCGCCACAAGAGCGCGGTGAGGTGGCATATCTTGGTATTTGTACCGGTTGTCATACTTATACCGGCCGCATGATTGGGCCACCAATGCAAACGATTCAAGCAATGTACATGAACCGGCCACAGGACTTGGCTGACTGGATTGCCAAGCCAACGAAAATCCGTCCGGATTATCCTGAGATGCCGCCACAAAATTACTTAGACAAAGAGACCCGTTTAGCGGTAGCGAATTATATATTGGGCCTTAAGAAATAGTTTATGGTTCAATAAAAAAAGCGATGCTAATGCATCGCTTTTTTGTTTTTATGGCAAGTTAGGCGATCTTGAAGCCACCCACCATTTCTTGCAGTTCATCGGCTAACACAGATAGTGACTGGCTTGCTTGTGCTGACTCTAATGCTCCTGCCGAAGTATCTTCTGCGGCTTGCTCAATTATCACCAGGTTTTGGCTAATCTCTTCTGCAATAACCGATTGTTCTTCTACTGACGCGGCTACTTGAACGTTCATGTCATTGATAGAAACAATTGATTGCATAATTTCATCAAGCGCGCTGCCTGTTTGTAGCGATTGTTCCACTGTATCCTTTGCTTCATCGCGGCTCTTTTCCATCGTTTTTACGGCTTCGCTGGTTCCGCGTTGCAGGACATTAATCATTTCTTGTATCTCATTGGTCGAGTCGCGGGTACGTTGAGCCAAGCCGCGAACTTCATCTGCAACAACGGCAAAACCACGGCCTTGTTCACCTGCACGTGCTGCCTCAATCGCTGCATTAAGTGCTAACAGGTTGGTTTGTTCTGAAATTCCTTGGATCACTTCAATGACTGAACCTATTTCATTGGAATTGCGCTCCAAGTTTTGAATAACCAGCATTGAGCTGTCAAATTGCTCGGCTAAGGTTTCAATTGAAGATAGGGTCTGATCAACGATGCCTTTTCCTTTTTGAGCATGAGTTTGCGCTTCTTGTGCTGCTTCGGCAGAGTTTGTCGCGTGTTCAACCACATGCTGCAAGCTATTAGACATCTCTTTAACAGCGCTTGAGACTTCTGAGGTCCGTTCTTTTTGTGCTTCAATTGTTCTGCTAGCCTGGGCGGAGATCACAGAACTCTTCTCGGCATTTTCAGCTAACCCGTCACCTGTACGCGCAATGCCACCGATTAGTTCCTTAAGTCCTAACGTCATATTGGCGACTGAACTATAGATACCTGTAGCTTTTGAGGTGTTGGTAAAGGCATGAGTGAGATCCCCTTTGGAAATAGTTTCAGCTATTCTCGCAATCTCCGTCGGCTCACCGCCAATAGGGCGCTTGATAACCTGGGTTACATAATATGATAAGCCAATCCCGACGACTATGCCGGCGATAGACAATAGCGTTACGATGCTTAGTGCATTTTCTGAATTGGACTGTGCCTCTGGCCCTAGTCTGTCTTGTGAGGCCTTGGCTGATAGGTTGACGTTTTCAATCTTTGTCGCTAGCACAGGCTCAATCCGATTCAGCGTGTTTTCTATCATTTCATTGCGCTGGGTTATAATTTCATGGACATGCTTAAAGGCATCCAGGTAATTAACATAATAAGTTTCCCCCTCGTCCAATATTCTGATTTCGCTAGGCGATTGTAATGTATCGGCTAGGTTATTTAAGCTATCAATAAAGTTGATTTCAAGTTCCAGCATGGCGCGCTCAAAATCAGACTCTTGGTTCGTCGCTAAATATTTAACAACGAAGAGCCGGCCGAGCAACAGTTGTTGCTGGGCAAGACCGGCAAAATATAATGATTGCTGATCTTGCTCATTATTAGATAATTCGATTAGCTTAGACATCGATTGGCGCATCGCCAGTCCTGCGGGATTTAGCCGTTCATTGACCACAACATGGCGCTGGTTAATAAGGTAAACAACTTCGTTGAATCCTTCATTATATTGTGAAAATAATGCCACTGATTCATTGATGTTTTTAGCTCTGGCAGGATCTTTTATTGCTTGCTGGGATTGTTTTAGTAATTTCTCCATCTCTTGCTGCTGCTCGGTATAGTTAGCAAGCGTGCTTTCTGAATCGTTTTCAAGGTACTTTGCAACATTTAATCGTACTTGTAACATGCTGGCTTGCAGACGGCCTGCAAAATTAGTATCGCGCGCTGAGCTACGATAGTCTTTAAAGTTGGTAAAGCCCTGATTGAGGCCTTTGTATGAAACCATTGAGACAATTGCGAGAATCGCTAAGATCATGCCAAATGACAGCATTAATTGTCTATTTAGGGGCATTTTGTCAAACATTCCAAATCCTTTATAAAATTAATGATTTATTATTAATTAGATTTGCACTGTTTTGTAGATAAAACCACCTACGTATGAGGTACGTTTGGAGAGGTTTAGTAAAAAATAATGCGGTATTGATTCAAACTGACAGACAATACCGCATCGAAAGATTAATCCGCTAAGCAGTTGATTAACAGCTCGCTGATTTGGCTACCAGCTGCTAGGGTCTTCTCGCGGTCATTGCCACCATCTTCATTGGTATTTAGAAACGGTGCAATCTCAACCATATCAGCCCCAGTGATCTTAAAGTGTTTGGCCAGTTCACTAATAATCAGTAAGGCTTGCTGTGGATTGAGACCGTCAGGTTCTGGTGTTCCTGTTGCTGCTGCAAAGTGTGCGTCGAGTGCATCAATGTCAAAACTCACATAGAGTTCTTCAATATTATTGGCCTTGAGCTTAGCAATAGTTTCATCGACTATATCTTGGGCCCCGCGCTCATTGATCTCATGAGTCCAAAACTGATTGACACCAAAGCTATCTTCCCAGTGTCCACGGTCTTTACCACTAGAGCGAATACCAAATTGGAAAGCCATATCTGGAGAGGGGAGGTCATCTAAAATGTGGGTTACCCAAGAGCCAAAACAAATATCAATGCCTAAGCGCTCGACGAGTAAGTCAGTATGGGCATCAAAATGAATTAAAGCCGCTTTTTTACCTTGGGCTTTTTTGGCGCGTAAGTAACTTTTTACCAACGGATAACTGACCGAGTGATCGCCACCAATTGCAAATAAGTTTTTGTTTGGAAACGCACGATAGAATTCATCACAAAAATCTTCGGCAATTGATAGTGCACTTACCGGCAAAGTGGAATCGCTATCGCCATACAAGGCTTTACGGCAATTGCTGATAGTTTCTTCATTGAGGTACTTATCATGCAGTAAATGTGGAATAACACGGACATCTCCAACATCGAGATAATCAACATTATAGTCTCCACTTAGTAGCGTTTGACGTAAAAATAGCGGTCCCCAGTTAGCGCCTCGTAAAATACCGCCACCGGTATCACTACAAACACCTAATACTACAGGGCGTTTATCATCGGCCAGCGTCGCTGTTTGTGCTTGCCATGCTTGCTCAATATTTTCGCTGCTATTATAAAGGCTTTTATGTAATGCTTCTTTACGCTCTTTTGCAGTGTTTACGGTGAACACACCGTTGCCAGGGGGACACAAATATTGATTTATTTTGGTTGCAAGTGTTGACCAATTTGTCATGGTTACTCCGATGAGGGGATAAGTTTACCGCTCAATTTAACCAGTTGTCTGAAGGATTACAAGGGAGGCTGCCAAGCAAGGAGAGGGGGTAAATGAATGGCTATGCGAAGAGTCACATAACTATGCAACTAGTAAAGAATGGTATTGCTTAAAAGCTGATAAATACGATGTTTCACTCCAGCCAAAAGCGTGCGGATGCATAAACATCCGCACTATCTTTTTTAGCTTAAATTGCGAATTAGTTCATTTGGGGGCAATTGGGTTAAGTCTTTACAGGCCCTTGTGCCAATAAGTGCAACAAAAACACTGCCAATAACTGTCGCGCTAAGCCACAGCATTGGGTGTGGCTGCCAAGACATTTCAATGACAAAGGTTTGAATAAGCCATAACGCCAGCTCTGTGGTTAATGCCGCTATAAACCCTGCTAACGCGCCACTAATTAAGAACTCGATCGCAATGGCGCGTTTTAGTAGTTTTTTACCTGCGCCAAGCGTACGTAGGATCACCAAATCCTGATGACGCTGTTGGTAGCTCGCTTGTATTTGTACTAATAATACTAAGACGCTGGCACAAATCACCAATACCATAATATAAGATAGCGCTAGTGATACTTGCTCGATAATTTCTTTGAGCTTTTTAATCAAACGATCGATCTTTATTAAAGAGATTGTTGGATACTGACTCAGCAACTCTTTGAGCATATGGCGCTGCTCATTTGGCAGGTAAAATGATGAAATATAAGTTGAGGGCATATCACCAAGTGCTGCACGATTAAATATTAGGATAAAGTTTGGTCTCATCGAGCGCCAATGCACATGTCGTAAACTGGTTACTTTGGCATTCACTTCTTCTTCGCCAATCAAAATGGTCAATGTGTCTCCTATTTTGACATCTAAGCGTTTAGCCGCGTCATGCTCAATTGAAACCTGATGCTCCTGTTCATCCTTGTCCCACCATTGGCCCGCCTCTATCGGGTTTTGATCGGGTAAGGTGTCGCGCCATGTCAAACTTAGCTCACGACCAAAACCACGTCGTCCACTTCGCTTATTTTTTGTTTCACTATTACCTTCGCTATCATAGCCGCCAATTTTCTCGCCATTTATTTTGGACATTCTGCCGCGAATAATTGGATACAGATCGCTACTTTCAACGTGATAGCGCTGCATTAATGCCTCAATCGGCTGCACCTGATCTGGTGTCACATTCCCCAGAAAATGATTAGCGGTTCCGCTGGGGATTTGAGCTTGCCATTCATCGACTAATTCATTGCGAAGCAATAAAATGATAAGCATCAGCATAATTGCGGTGGCGATACTGGCAATTTGCATGCTGGCGGCGCTAGCTCGTTGGTAAAGTGAGGCAATTGCCAGCTGCCAAGGGCTAGCAGCGCTGAATTTTTTACCGCGGGACAATCTAATTAATCCAAGGGCCAATAGGCTCAACAGCGCGGCAATTAATGCAGCAACACACAGCGTAATTAAACTTAAGCGCAAATCTTGGCTATAGATAAGCAGTAACAAGAATATCGCACCACCGAACACCAAGCCGTTTAGCCACAGTTTAAATGGCTGTGGGTGCATATCTCGTTTAATGACCCGCATCACTGGAACGTTAAATAAGCGCAGCATAGGCGTTAATGAAAACATCGCAGCACAAATGGCACCGGTGCTTATGGCGATTGCAAAAGGCTTGAAGCCTAAGCTTGGCAACTGAGCCGGCAGGCTCTGTGGGAGATAGTAGGCTACCAAGGAAAAAGCGCTTTCTTGCAGTAAAAAGCCGACAATTAATCCGATGATAATGCCGACAAAAGTCAAAGTACTTAGCTGAAATAAGAATATTTTTCGAATGATATTATCCTTGGTTCCCAGCGTTTTAAGCAAAGCGACCGCGTCAAACTGGGTTTGGCTGTATCGTTGAGCTGTTACGCTGATGGCTGTGGCCGCGAGAATAATTCCCAGTAAGCTTGCTAATAATAGGAATTGGTTTGCACGCTTTAGGGAGCCAGCCAACGGCGAACGTTCGCCTTTGATATCCTGCCAGTTTTGATTGGTGCTAAGCTTTGGCTTTATTGCTTGGTAATAATCGCTAAGATTTGCTTCAGTGCCACTATATAGATAATTATAATAGAGTCGGCTTCCCGGCCCAATTATCTTAGTTGCTGGCACGTCTTTAGCGTTGATGAAAATAGTTGGTGATGAATTGAAAATAGAAAACGAAGCGTCGGGTTCCTGAGTAATAATACCTGCAACCCTAAATAGCGCATCGCCAACTTCCAGCTTATCGCCAATAGCAATATTTAGCCGATCAAGCACTTCGTTCACGACCCAAACACCGCCAAGGGGAGGTGGCCCGTAGACGACATCGCCCTGACTATCAATGGGAGAATTAGCCAATGGCTTGGTACTTATTTTCAACTCGCCACGTAACGGGTAAGGCCCCGAAACTGCTTTGGTATAGGCAAGCAGCATCTGCTCATTTGCAAATACCATCGAGTTAAAGCTCAGGTAACTCGCTTGGTTTAATTCAAATTCATTGGCTTGGTCAAGTAAGCTATCATCGATGGGGTGTGCCGAAGATAGTACGCGATCAGCGGCTAGGAAGTTGTTGCTCTTAACCACAAGCGCCTGATTTAACCGCTCACCAAAGCCACTTAGCGAAAACACCGAGGTAACCGCTAGCGCTATAGCCAGTAGAAAAATAGTTAACTCCCCCCGCTTTAATTGCTGGCTTAGTAAAGCGTAAGCTGGCTTAAACCACATTGTTAAGCTCCTCTTGCTCTGTCTCAATGGTCGTTGCTTCTTCGCTAACCCGGCCATCACTCATCGTAATGACGCGTTGGCAGTTCTGCGCTAAACGAGTGTCATGAGTGACCAATACTAAGGTGGTGTGATGCTGCTGGTTTAGTTCAAAGAGTAATCGCTCGATACGTTTACCGTTATCACCATCTAAGTTCCCCGTTGGCTCATCGGCGAATAAAATCGTCGGACGGCAAATAAAGGCGCGGGCAATGGCGACTCGTTGTTGCTCACCACCAGAAAGCTGGTTTGGGTAATGATCGCCACGATGACTAAGTCCAACTTCCTCTAATAGTTCCTGGGCGTGTCGCTCGGCATCTTCCATGCCTGATAATTGCGCTGGAAGCATAATGTTCTCTAGCGCTGTTAATGCAGGAAGAAGCAGAAATGATTGGAAAATAAAGCCAACTTTGTCGCTACGCAATTTGGTTCTCTGCTCTTCGTCTAATTGATGCAGTGGCGCACCGTCTAGCCAAACCTCTCCCTCACTTGCGCAATCAAGGCCAGCTAACAAGCCAAGCAGTGTTGACTTGCCAGAGCCAGAAGCACCGACAATTGCGATCGATTGTCCACGCTTGACATTTAGTGAGATAGACTTGAGTATCTCTAGTAAACCATTATTAACTTCAACGCGTTTGATAAGATTTTTGACGATGATGACATTTTCTTGTTCTAAGGGTGCAGGTGCATTCATTTTTAGGTCCATGATACTGATTGGGCTATCAATTAGTCTGTTAATACCAGCGAAAGCGACTAATGTGCTGTTATTAGGAGATAGTCTCAGTGCTAGCTACGGAATGCAAGCGTCCAAAGGCTGGGCGCATTTAGCTCAGCAGCAGTTGCAACAAAAGTTTCCTGAATTTTCTTTGCTTAATTTCAGTGCAAGTGGTGAAACAACTGGCGGTGGTAAGGCACGTCTTAAGCGCCTTTTGGATAAAAATGAAGTCGATATTCTATGGATTGAGTTGGGGGGGAATGACGGCCTGCGTGGGTATCCGATAAATACAATTAGTAACAATTTAAGAGAAATGATCATAATGGCCAAAGAGCGAGGCTTGGCAGTTATACTTACTCAGGTTAAAATTCCACCAAGTATGGGAAGACGTTATACCACGATGTTTTCCGATTTATTTCCAACAATAGCACGTGATGAAACGATAGCTTTAATGCCATTTTTTATTGAGTCCTTGGCTGGTGACCCTGCGATGATGCAGGCTGATCAGATCCACCCTAATGAGGCCGCACAACCTATTATTGCCCAGGTCATCGTAGATTACTTTAGCGCTTATTTAGTTAATTAAGCCTTAGGCTATAATGGGCAGTGAGATTTCTTAAGAGTAAGCACCAGCGTAATAAAAAAACGGAGCCAGGCCAATCGTTTTATTGAGTGGCACTGCTCCGTTTGATAGTTAATGACTAAAAACAGGGTTAGAAATTATACTCCACGCCGGCATAGTAATAGGCACCATTAAAGCCAAATGGTGCAGAACGGCGAGAGTAGGTGAACACGCCCGGGCTGCTGACAATAGTATTGCCACTGGCATCGACAATTGTACCAGTACGTGAATTACCAATTTCATTTTCATCAGGGTATACATCAAAGATATTATTGCCACCGATGTTAATGGATAATTTGTCGTTGATTTGATATTTAACACGTAAATCTGTGAGGATCTCAGCGCCATAAGTCTGACGATCACCATCAGTTACCGTGTATTCGCCATAGCGGTTTAAGGCTAAGTTTATCGATAAATCTTCAAGCGTATATAGACCACTTATACTGATGCGATCTTCCGGCTGCCACTCTTCAATAATTGAAATATCTTGGCTAGAGAAAATATCAGAAGCAGGAATATCACCTAGTGCACTGTTTGGTGGCGTGAATATTTTAGCGACTTCTGTCTCAGTAAAGTTCGCCGCAAAGGTCAAGTTAAGATCACCATCGCCTAATTGAGTATTCCATGCGGTAATAATATCAACACCTTGGGTTTCTGTATCTGCGCCGTTTAAGAAGAACTGGCCTGCACCTGCCCCCGCGGCGGTTAACGCATTATCTAGGCTGGTGGCTAAACCAAATCCCAGCTTATTACTGATCACGATGCGATCATCGATATCAATCGAGTAGAAATCGACAGTGACATTGATTTCATCATTAAGCCTGATCACCGAGCCAATACTAAAGTTCTTTGACTCTTCTTCTTTTAGTTCTGGAATGCCGATTGATTTAGCCAGAGTACTATCATTGCGGAATGTACCAATCTGAACAGCAATTTGATCGCCGCTTGGGTCGGCAGGGTTAGTGATAAACTGCGTACTGATGTTGTTAAAGTATAGTTGTTGCATTGACGGTGCGCGGAAACCAGTGCTCATTGCACCACGAATAGAAACATCGTCCGTTAGTGACCAGTTGGCTGCTAGTTTGAAGTTAGTGCTATCGCCAAAGCCTTCGTAATCATCGTAACGAACAGCACCGCTGATGAGCACATCTTCGGTTAATTCTGTTTCCATATCGACATAAAACGATAGGACATCACGTGTTTCATCGACTTCTGATACAGGACCTATGCCACCAAAACCCTGAGTGCCAGCACTGCGGTCAGTTGCATATAAACTAACACCGTTTTCGGTATCGTAATCGCGATAAGAGTACTCTTCGCCCGCTATTACCTTGTATTCGTCAGTGCGAATTTCTGCGCCCATGGCAAGGGCGAAAGCATCATACTGTTTGGTATAGTCTAGGTTAATGGTTTGCAAGGCTAACTCGAGGCCATAGGCGGCAGCTTCGCGCGGCACAGTAGCACGGATCTCATCCGCACTCATACTCGAGGTATAGCGTAAAGAGTTGGCAAAGGATGAATTAATGGTATCGCTGGTGACATAATCAATCTTATTTTTGCCATAGGTGTACGATAAGTCCAATGACGCATCATTATCAAATTCCGTTTTAAACCCAAAGTTATAAGAAACATCATTTATCTCTGAGTTAATTTTGGGCAAAAATCCCGCAGGAATAGTGGCATCGCCATCTTGTAACTGTGCATTACCACCTGAATTGTTGTTATGACGAAAGAAAGCTGCCGACTGATTATCACGCTTCGAGTAGGTTACAAAGCCGTAAAGCTCGCCTCCACCCAGTTCATAGCCCGTATTGATCGTCACTGCGAACTGTTCTGAATCAGCATCGCCAATTCGAAAAGTATTTCTAGTTGCTGTCGCTTCGCGAGGATCGCCAGCTAACTTAGCGCCATTGGTGGCATCTGTACAACCTGAGAATTGGCAAGAACCATGCAAACCGGCACGATTGGTATGCTCACGATCGCGAAAGTTAAGTGTGGTATTTAAATAACCATCGTCACCAAGGGCGAACCCGTTGGAGACATCAATGTTAGTGCTGGCACCATCACCTTCGGAATATTCACCATAGGAAAGGGCAACGTTTCCGCCTTCTTCTGCATCTTTTAAGACGATATTTATAACACCGGCAATTGCATCTGAGCCGTATTGAGCAGCCGCACCATCACGAAGCACTTCAATGCGTTTTATTGCAGCGGCTGGAATAGCGTTCATATCGGTACCTGCCGTACCACGGCCAACAGAGGTGTTAATATGAATTAAGCTGGCTTGGTGGCGGCGTTTGCCATTAATAAGCACCAAGGTTTGGTCTGGGCCTAAGCCACGTAGGGTGGCTGGACGAAGGGCGTCAGTACCGTCACTGATGGCGGATGTCGAGAAATTGAATGACGGTGCGATGGCCTGAAGCATTCGGCCAACCTCAATCTGCCCTGTATTAGCTAATGCTTCGGCCGATAGAATATCAACGGGAACGGGTAAATCGTCAGCGGAGCGACCTGCAACGCGGCTACCAATTACAGAAATTGCTTCAACTTTCTTTTCGGCGCTTGGGGTGTCTGCGGCGAGTGCATTTTGCCCTGCAGTTGCTAAAAGTGCTGGAACTAAAGCGGCTATTGTTGTTTTTTTCATTGGTGTTATCTTCCTATCATTATCGTCAGCTTGAATACTCAATTGACCAGAATTATTAATGACAGCGATTAAACCGGACCCTGTTAATAGTTGTTTTAGCCCTGAGTTTACCGAGTAGTAGCCTTTTAATTCATTCGCTTGATGTTTCCGTGCCAAATCAAATGAAAATATAATCGTTTGATTGGTCTTTTTGGCAAATTCAATTAAAGCTTTATCAGCACGCTGTTCACTAATGTAAAAGCGCGTCAAGCCATCGGCTAAAGCATAGGGAGAAACTAACAAACTCAACAAAATGGTTGCTAGTAATGCTCGAAGCTTAGCGATACTTTGAATTCGATGGAATTGTTTAATCCATCCGCGCAATATTAGTAAACAGGTCAGCAGGGGAAATCCTCTATATTTATTTAAACTATCTTGATTTTCCAATAAATACATTGAAATAGCTAGTGCTAAATCATGGGTACCGGGGGGCTAGAATGGAAAGGAAAATCGTGAGCCACAATGCAGCCGGGCTCACGCTTTGGTAGGTTTTAATTGGCTAGAGTGAGCTCGATAACATCGTGCTTGTTACGATTAGTAACAATATTAAAGTTACTATTTAGCGAGGACAACAGCCCGTCAATATCACCGGCTTTAAAGTATCCTGCTACCTTAAGCTCGGCTAATTGCGGATCACTGATTTCAAATTTTGTCGAGGTGTAGCGTCCAACTTCAATTAAGGCTTGCTCTAATGGCTCACCCTCAAAAATAAGCATGCCTTGTTGCCAAGCTAAGTCTCGTTGCAATTGTTCTAATGGCACTTCAACTACAGGGGCATTGATATTAGATTTTATTACGGCTTTTTGACCGGCAGTAACTAAGGTTCCAGCTAATGGTGTGGTGTTTTGTGTTGCAATAAGTTTTGTTATTTTAGCGATTGATTCATCCGCTTTAGTGATCAAAACACGTCCCTCGCTTACGAGTAGCTCCATCGCTTTATCATCACTTTTTTGTACATTGAAGATTGTTCCAAGGGCGGTAAATGACTGAAGGCCCGCTGTGACAGTAAATGGTCGGGTTTTATCCTTTGCCACATCAAAACTAGCTTCACCTTGAATTAGGCTTATCTTGCGATGATTTTGTGAATAGCTGACTTGTACAATGCTGTCAGTATTTAAATGAATTTTAGTGCCATCGGTCAGGATATAGTTAGCCTGCTCACCTATTTTGGTGCTAATAGAGCGATTGTTTGCTAGCTCAGATTGATTGTCTAGCGAAAATAGTCCTTCATTAAATAGTAGGTTAGCGCTCAGTAATGTCATTAAGGCGATACTTGCTGCGATGGCCATACGAGACCAACCTGTTTTAGGATGTTTTGTTTGTTGCGCGAGTGGGAAAAGTGTATTTAATTGATTTAAAACGGTTAAGTCATCCCAGAACCTTGCCATTTCTAAGAGGGCCTCATGATGTTTGGGGCTCTCGTTCAACCAATCACTTAATTGCGTGACTTCTTCTGGAGCAAGCTCACGATCTAGCCGGCTAATCCATAGACATGATTGTTCTTGTATGTGAAGCTTTTGATTTAGTTGACTAATTTTACTCATTACTTAAAAACTCTTGTCACATTGGCCTTGTGGGCATTTGTGATCTTATCATCGAGGGCTGCTTTATATTTTGCTTTAGAGGCACCACTCTCGGTTTTTTGGATGTATTGTACACTCTTTAGCAGTCCTTTCGCGACGTGTTTTTCTACAGTACTTTGGCTTATATCAAGATAAGCAGCAATTTCTTTTTGGCTTAAACCATATACCTTTTTTAAGATAAAGCATTTACGCACCTGCCCAGAGAGTTGCTCTGTTGCACGGCAAAATAGTAAAAAACGTTCTTTCGAGGCGAATTCATCCTCAAAAGAGCCTGTATTTAATTCGACAGGTGACTCAACGAAATCCTCTATTGAGTCATTAAGTTTGTTTGCTGATTTTGCGACATGATTTAAAGCGAGGTTCTTAGCTGTGGTGAGCATGTAACTGCGCGCATACTTTATTTCGTGATCTAACTGTGCCTGGTAACTACGAATAAAGGTATCTTGGACAATGTCATCAATATCTTCGGGCCGCACTATTTTGCTAACAACTTTTCTTAGCTTTGCTGCATAGTTAACGAATATATCCGATATATTGTTGTTTTTGTCCACCAATCAAGCTTCCGTGTGTGTCGATTCATGTTACCTTAATGTGAAATTAAAGTTAAATCAATAGTGCCGATTATGGCACTAATCTATCTGCTCAATTAATAACAAGCGTACATCTTTACAAACCTGGGTTTTTTTATCTATTCCCTTGCTTTGGTGCCGTTGGCTGTTCTTTAAATAGATAATGACCGAACAGGGGGTATTTCCCCGACCACTTGGTCGAAACCTTACTTGCTCGATCTCTGCGATGTTAAAGGTAACCTCGTTACTCGCAGTAAAGAGGTTGGCGTAAGTTAATTGCATATGTGTATTGAAGAGTTGTCCCTGAATAAAGCGGTTTGATATGTTTTGGTAAGCAAAAACAAGTAAAACGATGCAGATCATTGAGCTAACTTTCAATGCATAAGCAAGCGAGCGCTTCTCGTGGAAAAAACGAATAGCCAGCAACAGGGCGATGAAAACAAACAAGATAAAAAGGCAGGTGAAATAAAAATCCCCTATCGGCCCTTCACGCGAGGTCGCGAAGAAAACAATAGGGGACTCATAGTTGTTAATCACATCCACGATTAACTCAATTACTGCTGCTTAAAACAACGGCTGAGCGAAAAACTTAGTTGCCACCGTATTTAAGAATATCGCTAATAAGATGATCGGAATGAATGTGCTTAGTGAGAAGTTCACATACCTTTGCATCAGCGAACCTTCAAATCCTTCATTACCTACACTTAGCTCTTTATTTAGGGCGTGCTTTTTCCAGCGGTAGCTAACAAATAGACAAACAAAAAAGCCGTTTAGCGGTAAGATCGTCTCATAGAATAAGTCATAAACAAGATCAAACATAGACTTTGTGCCGCCACCGTAATTGAGCATTTCGGTTAAAAACGCCACCATGCCAAATGAAAGTGCACAGGCTACTGTTAGTAGTCCACCAAACACACCGATAGTGCCTAGGGCTTTTTTACGGCTTTGTTTCTTTTCATCGATAAGGTAGGCAACTGGTACTTCAATAATTGAAACCAGTGAAGTGATTGCCGCGAAAAATACTAATAAAAAGAATAGACTTGCCACTGCGCTTGCGGCGAAATAGCCAATTGACGCTTGCAATGCGAGGAATATTTTTGGCAGTAAAACGAAAATCAAACTGACTGAAGATTCACTAAGTTCACTGGTATTTACGTCAGGGTTGAACGAAAATATTGCAGGTAGAATCATTAAGCCAGCAATAAAAGCAACACTGGTATCGGTTAGTGCCACCATTTTTGCTGAACTAACAATGTTGGTTTTTTTACTTAAATATGAACCGTAGGTAATTAATATGCCCATGCCAAGCGACAATGAGAAGAAGGCTTGAGAAAGTGCACCGTTTACCACGGATGCAGTAATTTTCTCAAAATTCGGAATGATATAAAATTTAATCCCCGCCATTGCATTATCAAGGGTTAAGACGAAGATAACTAAACAGATAAGCATAAAGAACAATGATGGCATTAGGATTTTTGACGCTTTTTCAATACCTTCCTGTACGCCCATCTTTAATATTGCAAAGATTAAAGCGGCCACCCCGATCATTGATAAGAATAGGGTTGGGCTATTAATATACTCGCCAAAGGCTGCTTCACTGGCCAAGTAAGCTAAGTCACCGGTGGCGGCCATATAGAGGTAACCGAGAATCCAAACACTGATCACGGTATAGAAAACACCAATCATGAAAGGGGTGATAACGCCGATTAAACCTGCCAAGCGCCAACCGGACTGCTGATTTGATAAAGCACCAAAGGCTCCAACAGGGCCTTTGTCAGTATGACGACCCATCGCAAATTCAGCCATCATTACCGGTAAACAAATGGCAATAACAAACATGGCGTAGATCAATAGAAACGCACCACCGCCATTTTTAGCGGCATTAACCGGGAAGCCAACCAAATTGCCAATACCAACAGCGGAACCTGCTGCTGCTAAAATAAAACCAAGTCGAGAGCTAAACTGTTCTCTATTTTCACTCATAGGTAACCCTTATCTATACTGCTAATTTATATTACTAGCTTATTTATTATGTATTTTGTTGCACCTGATGCTAACAAGGATTTAACTTAATGTCTCATTTTTAGCACATATAACCTTGATGATAAGACTATTTTGGCCGTCAAAGGCGCTAAACGCCTAAAAAATGATAAGCATTACTGCTGACAATTGCCCATTGCCCACGTAAAATCGTATTTTTTTCTTTACAGGAATCCCAGCCTAATGCGCAGTGCTCGCCATGAAGATATCCCTGACTCCATCGATTGGAGTGTTTTTAAGAGTCTAGTTCCCTTCTTGGTGGAATATCGTGGACGTGTTCTATTGGCTTTAAGTTGTTTGATATTAGCTAAAGTGGCGATGGTTGGTTTGCCATTCGTACTGAAACATATTGTTGATGGCTTAGATAATGAGAAAGCACAAATGCTTGCAGCCCCGATCATGTTGGTTGTTGCCTATGGTGTGTTGCGACTAATGTCGGTGATTTTCGCCGAACTACGTGACACGTTGTTTGGCCGTGTCACGGAGCGCGCAATGCGACGTGTTGGCTTAAAAGTATTTAATCACATTCATCGCTTAGATTTGAACTTTCATTTGAACCGTCAAACCGGCGGTGTCTCAAGAGACATGGAGCGCGGCGTACAAGGGATTAGCTTTGTGATGCGCTTTATGATTTTTAATATCGTACCAACCCTCATTGAACTCTGTTTCGTGATAGGTATTTTATTAGTTAATTATGGACTTAATTTTGCCGTGATCATTGCCGGGGCGGTGATTAGTTACGTTGCATTTTCTGTTAAAGCGACAAAGTGGCGTACAAAGTATATTCGTGAGGCCAATCGTGCTGATTCGCGCAGCAATACCCGTGCTATCGATAGCTTAATAAATTATGAAACGGTAAAGTATTTTGGCAATGAAGCCTATGAAGCAAAGCAATATGATCAGCAATTAGCTACTTGGGAGCAGGCCAAGCGGAAAAACCGCTTATCGTTATTTACCTTAAACGGTGGTCAGGCACTCATTATTGCATGCGCGATGACGCTGATGATGGGATTTGCCGCCAGTGAGGTTGCGGCAGGGACGATGACCTTAGGTGATTTTGTGTTAATTAATGCATTCACTATGCAAATTTTTATGCCGCTTAACTTTTTGGGCTTTGTTTATCGAGAAATTAGAGGATCGCTCGCTAATATCGAGCAAATGTTCGCACTGTTAGCAAGGGAACCAGAAATTGTTGATGCCCCTGACGCAGTCTCATTGCAGCTAAGTTGTGGTGAAGTTAATTTTAACAATGTTCATTTCCACTATAACGCCAAAAGAAAAATCCTAAAAGGCATCAGTTTTTCAATAAAGCCGCGACAAAAAGTTGCGGTTGTTGGTGCCAGTGGTAGCGGTAAGTCAACCTTAGTTAAATTACTTTATCGTTTCTACGATGTTGCCGATGGTAGCATTAAAGTTGATGGACAGGATATCAGTCAGGTAACACAGCAATCCTTGCGTGAAGCGATAGGGATTGTGCCTCAGGATACCGTATTGTTTAATGACACCCTGCGAGAGAATATTCGTTATGGCCGTGTCGGTGCGACAGAGGAGGAGGTTAATCGTGCGATTGAGCTGGCTCATTTGCGAGACTTTATTGATAGTTTGCCTGATGGCTATCAAACCACGGTTGGTGAGCGCGGTCTTAAATTGTCCGGTGGTGAAAAACAACGGGTAGCGATCGCGCGCACGATACTAAAAAATCCGGCCGTCTTAGTATTTGATGAAGCAACCTCTTCATTAGATAGCTATAGTGAGCGCCAGATTAACCAAGCAATTACTGAAGTAACAAAAGATAACACCTCACTAGTGATCGCTCATCGGCTTTCAACCATTGTTGATGCCGATATCATTTTAGTGATGAAGCAAGGTGAAATTATAGAGCAGGGAAACCATCAGTCCTTACTCGAGCAAGCTGGTGAATATGCCAGTTTATGGAATATGCAGCATAAAAATCAACAAGAGAACGTGTAACCAATGAACGTAAATACCCTACAAAGCTATTCGCAACAGCTAAAAGCTAATAAAGCATTTGAGCTTTTTGTTATAGCCATTATTATCCTTTCCGCTTTGCTTATTGGAGCCAAAACCTATCATCTGCCTGATTACCTGATTGGCGGGTTAAAGATAATGGATTGGTTTATTACCTTTATCTTTCTATTTGAGATCACTGTGCGTTTTATTGCAGAGGAAGATAAGAAGATGTTTTTCACCAAGGGGTGGAATATCTTTGATACCTTTATTGTGGTCGTGAGTTTAATTCCAATTGAAGATAGTGAATTGGCGCTGGTGGGACGCTTGATTCGAATCTTTAGGGTGATGCGAATGATTTCGTTCGTTCCTGAATTGCGCCTTTTGCTTAACTCGTTACTAAGAGCGCTGCCGCAATTGGGCTATGTTGTTCTGCTAATGTTTATCATCTTCTATATTTATGCAGCCATAGGCACCAGCTTCTTTTCCCAAATAAACCCTACTTTGTGGGGCGACATCTCAATCGCGATGTTGACTTTGTTTCGGGTCATGACCTTTGAGGACTGGACTGATGTAATGTATGAAGTGATGGATGTGTATAGCCTGGGTTGGATTTACTTTTTGTCCTTTATCTTTTTAACTACTTTTGCGTTTCTCAATATGGTTATCGGTATTGTCGTCAATGTGCTTGAAGATGAACATGCGAAAGAGCGCGCGGAACAAGATAAAGAAGAAGGTAAGCTAACCATTGAAGACTTATCTCAACAAATCGACGAGCTAAAACAACTTATTGCGAATAAGTGACACTATCGGGGTTATACCAATCAGACTAAGTTTATTCACACTCAGAGTAACTCAGGGCATTCAGTTTGAGGCGCGATGATTTAGGAATGGTTATTCCCGGCAACTGCTCCTGCGTTGCCCTTATGTCCTACATCCATGTAGGAACCTTTCAAATTATCGCAACAACAAAATGATTGTCCTGAGTTCCTCCCGCAGGGCGGGTTTGAAATGACTTTATACTGCGTTCGATAAACTTGAAATAGAATAACTAATCCATCATTCATCTGCCTTGTCTAAAGCCATTTTAACTCCCGCTGAGTGGGAGTTAAAATGGCTTTATCTGATTGATATTAGCTAACGCCCGTTAGCTAACCAATTTAACCTAACCCACCTAACATTCCCCCAACCATTCTTTATTCCAAGCTCAAGCGATTTGTTTTTCTTAAGCAACGCGCTAAATATTTCACCTTTGAGATGTAAAAAAACTACAAAATTAGCTGTTTTCAACTATATTATTACCATTGGTTGGTTTTATTTTGGTAATAAAACTAATTTTATTTCACTTTTTACTTGTGAGATGGGGCGTTTTTGTGTATTTTTGTAATTAAATTACATAGACGGTGTTAGCACTGCTTAAAAAAGGTAAATATCATGTCAATTAAAGTCGCAATTAATGGTTACGGACGTATTGGTCGCAATGTTTTACGTGCTCTGTATGAAGAACAGCAAGATTCACCAGTTAAAATCGTTGCTATCAACGATTTAGGTGATAAAGCAGCAAGCGCTCACTTAACTCAGTATGATTCAGTGCATGGTCGATTCAACGCAGATGTAGCGTTTAACGATGATGTCATGACCGTAAATGGCGACGCTATTGCAATGTTCAGCGAACGAGATCCAGCTAATCTGCCTTGGCAGGAACTAGATGTTGATATCGTTTTTGAGTGTACCGGTATATTTACCTCAAAAGAGGCTGTCGCGCCGCATCTTAATGCAGGGGCTAAAAAAGTTATTATCTCAGCACCAGCAAAGAATGTTGATGCCACTATTGTTCACGGGGTTAACCACGATGAGCTGACTAGTGATATGACGGTGATTTCAAATGCATCATGTACAACCAACTGTTTAGCACCATTTGCCAAAGTCCTGAATGATGAAATCGGTATTGAATCTGGCTTAATGACCACGATTCATGCGTATACTAATGATCAGGTATTGTCAGATGTGTCCCACAGCGATTTACGTCGTGCACGAGCAGCTGCAATGTCAATGATCCCAACTAATACCGGTGCCGCAGCTGCCGTTGGTTTAGTGGTTCCTGCGCTAAAAGGAAAGTTTGATGGCTTAGCGGTACGCGTGCCAACGTCGAATGTATCACTTGTCGATTTATCCTTTATCGCCCAGCGCGATACTAGTGTTGAAGAAATAAACCAGCTTATTGCAGAAGCTGCTTGTAGTACGCCTCTTAGCAAAGTGTTAGGTGTAAACAGCCTGCCACTGGTATCAATTGACTTTAACCATAACCCACTTTCAAGTGTATTTGATGCAACGCAAACTCGTGTTTCTGGTCGTTTGGTCAAGGTAATGGCTTGGTATGATAACGAGTGGGGCTTTAGTAATCGTATGCTTGATAATGCAGTGGCGTTGATGCAAGCACCAAAGGCTGTTGATGTAAAAAAGTTTGAAGCGGCGGAGTTAGTTTAATTCGTCGGGATTAATTACATTAAATTCGGTAATATGAAGGCTATGGAAAATAATAGTCAACGCATATTATCAGTAGTGCGATTAATCCCAGCCTCTATGGTTGCCAGTTATGGTCAGGTGGCAGATTTAGCGGGATTACCAAAGCGCGCACGATTGGTAAGTAAGGTTTTAAAAAGTACCAATGACCAGAGCATACCTTGGCATCGAGTCGTTAATAGCCAGGGAAAAGTATCGATTCCTAAATCTTTGCCTGCTCATCAATTGCAACTTGGTTTGCTGCGAGATGAAGGCGTTGAGATTAAAGGAATTAGTGTCAACATGAAAAAACACCGCTGGCAGCCGAGTATCGATACTTTGTTGTTTCAATTAAGTTATTAAGTAAAGGGCCCTAGAGGGCAATATAATGAATAAAAATATACCTAATACCGCTTCTGATATCGTCCTGTTTGGTTGTCAGGGAGATTTGACCCGTCGTAAACTACTTGCTTCTCTCTACCAATTAGAAAAAGCCAAGTTGCTTGATAAAGATTCTCGCATTATTGGTGTCGCAAGAGGTGAATTGTCTGACAAGGATTACGCCGGTGAAGTACGTGCAAATTTAGCTCAGTTTATTGATGAGCCGTTGGATAAAGATGCTGTTGATGCATTTGTTGCTAAAGTAAGTTACTTACAGCTAGATCTAATGGATGAATCGAGCTTTACTAAATTAAAAGATTGCTTAGGTAAATCCACTAACACATTAATTAGTTATTTTGCTGTACCGGCTTTTATCTACGGTAATATTTGTCAAGGGCTGGCTTTTGCTGGACTAAATCATCAAAACTCACGAGTGGTATTAGAAAAGCCTATTGGTCATGATTTAATTTCCTCAAATGAAGTTAACGATCAAGTTGCCAAATATTTCACTGAACAACAAACCTATCGTATCGACCACTATTTAGGTAAGGAAACGGTACTAAACCTGCTTGATTTACGCTTTGCTAATTCACTGTTCTCTTCCAAGTGGGATAACAGCACAATCGATCATGTGCAAATAAGTGTTGCCGAAGAAGTTGGTATTGAAGGCCGTTGGGGCTACTTTGACCAAGCCGGTCAAATGCGTGATATGTTGCAAAATCACCTGATTCAGATATTAACACTCGTTGCAATGGATCCTCCACTGAGTCTTGACGCTGATAATATTCGTGACGAAAAGGTAAAAGTATTAAAAGCGCTACGCCCGATTGACGTGAGCAACGTCTTTGAGAACAGCGTACGTGGCCAATACAGCAACGGATTTTTGCACGGCAAAGCAGTTCCCGGCTACCTTGAAGAAGAGGGCGCAAACACTGCCAGCAATACTGAATCATTTGTCGCTCTTAAAGCTGAAATTGATAACTGGCGTTGGGCTGGTGTGCCATTCTATCTACGAACTGGCAAGCGTATGGCTAATAAAGTCTCGGAGATTGTTGTCTACTTTAAAAACCCAAGCCATAACCTATTTAAAGAATACTATCGCGAATTACCTGCCAATAAGCTAACCATTCGTCTGCAGCCTCAAGAGGGTGTAGAAATTCAAATGCTAAATAAAGTGCCGGGTCTGGTAGAGAACCAGCGCCTGCAAACAACCAAGCTAGATTTAAGTTTCAGTCAGGCATTTGAAGGGCAGCGTATCGCCGATGCTTATGAGCGTTTACTACTTGAAGTTATCAATGGCAACCAAGCACTCTTTGTACGTCGTGATGAAGTGGAAGCCTCTTGGAATTGGTGTGATGGGATCTTGGAAGCCTGGGAAAAATCGGGCCAACCACTGGCAACTTACCCTGCGGGGAGCTCTGGTCCGGTTGCTTCTGTTGGGTTAATAGCCCGTGATGGCCGCGCGTGGGATGAATAATATGAAGATTACTCAATTTGAAAATAGTGTAGAAATGACCAGTTTTTTAGCTAAAGATATTGTCAGCAAACTGACCGCTGCGATAGCTGAAAAAGGCCAAGCTGTACTTTTAGTTTCTGGTGGGCGCTCTCCAATTGCACTATTTGAACAACTTAGTCAAAGTGATATCGCTTGGGACAAGGTGATTATTTCATTGGTTGATGATCGCTGGGTTGATGCGACTCATCAAGATAGTAATGAAAATTTAGTGAAGCAGTATTTATTAGTCAATAAGGCGGCAGCTGCGCAATTTATCGGTCTAGTGACTCAAGGTGATAGTGCTTTTAGTCATATTGAGCAATCTATTGCAGCAATCGCTGATATTAAAGCAATTGATGTGATGATCTTAGGGATGGGTGAAGATGGTCATACCGCATCGATATTCCCTTGTAGTGAACAAGTTACACAGGCAATGAGTAAAGACAACCATAGTCGCTTGATTGCTACTTTACCAACGACGGCTCCTTATGAGCGTGTTAGTTTTACCCTCAATGAGATTTTAGCGGCCAAGCAAGTCTATTTACCACTAAGTGGCAAAAACAAAACTCGTGTGTTTGAACAAGCACAGCAACTTGAAGACTTAGCTAAAATGCCGATTAGTGCCGTTATACAGCAACACCCTGCGCTTGACGTGCTTATTAGCCGTTAAATATTCGCAGGTATATAGGACAGATTATGAATCCAGTTATTGATAGAGTTACCCAACGAATTATCGAGCGCAGTAAAGCGACTCGCCAAGCATATCTTGATAAAATTGCTGCCGCTCGTAGCAAAGGGCCAATGCGTGGCGCTTTATCTTGTGGCAATCTTGCCCACGGCGTTGCCGCTTGTGGTAAAGAAGTAAAAGACGATTTAAAGTCACTGACAAAAGCAAATATCGGCATTGTATCATCGTACAATGACATGCTTAGTGCCCATCAACCATATGAAACTTATCCGAACCAATTAAAAGCCGCAATTAGAGCCGAGGGTAGTGTTGCCCAGTTTGTTTCTGGTGTGCCAGCAATGTGTGACGGTGTTACGCAAGGCCAACCAGGAATGGAACTTAGTTTGCTCAGCCGTGATGTGATTGCCATGACCACCGCTGTTGGCTTATCTCATAACATGTTCGATGGTAGTTTAATGCTTGGTATTTGTGACAAGATTGTTCCTGGTCTACTGCTTGGCTCGTTAAGCTTTGGTCATCTACCAACGATTTTTGTTCCTGCTGGCCCAATGCCATCAGGGATCCCAAATAAACAGAAAGCCGCAGTTCGACAGGCCTATGCCAAAGGTGAAGCGAGTAAAGACCAATTGCTAGATGCGGAGATGTCATCCTATCACTCGGCTGGTACCTGTACATTCTATGGTACGGCTAACTCTAACCAACTCGTGGTTGAGATGATGGGGCTACAGTTACCTGGCTCATCGTTTGTACCACCTAATGGTGGTTTGCGTGATGCGCTAACTGATTTTGCTGCTAAGCAAGTATGTCGTATCACTGATCAAGCGGGTAACTACACACCAATTGGTGAAATTGTCGATGAAAAATCTTTGGTAAATGGCATTGTAGGCCTGTTAGCCACTGGTGGTTCAACTAACTTAACCATGCATTTGGTGGCTGTTGCACGAGCTGCAGGTGTGATTATCGATTGGAGCGATATGGCTGAGTTGTCAACTGCCGTTCCGCTACTGACTCGTATTTATCCAAATGGTGAAGCCGATGTAAACCATTTCCAACAAGCTGGTGGTATGGCTCTGCTGGTGCGTGAACTACTGCAAGGAGGTTACCTACATAATGATGTTAAGACAATTGTTGGTCAGGGACTTGAGCGCTACACATTAGTGCCAACGATGGTTGATGGCCAATTAGATTGGCTCGATGCGCCGGAAAAAAGCGGTGATAGCACCGTACTTACCACTGTTGAAAATGCTTTTCAAAGTCATGGTGGCTTACAGCTACTTGCCGGTAATTTGGGGCGCGGTGTCATTAAGACTTCTTCACTTAAGGATGAGCAGTTAGTCGTTCAAGCCCCAGCCGTTATTTTTGAATCACAACATGATTTAGATAAGGCCTTCCATGCTGGTGAACTGAATAAAGACTGCGTTGTTGTGGTTCGTTTCCAAGGCCCAAGAGCGATTGGTATGCCTGAACTACATAAGTTAACACCGCCGCTATCAGTACTTCAATCACAAGGCTATAAAGTTGCCTTGGTAACCGATGGCCGAATGTCCGGTGCATCGGGCAATGTGCCTGCTGCGATTCATTTGACGCCTGAAGCTATTGACGGCTCGTTATTAGCCAAAGTTGTTGAAGGCGATATGATCCGTTTAGATGCTAATACGGGCGAGCTAACGTTGCTTGTTGATAAGCAAGCATTAGCGCATCGACAGAATGCTGTTCCAGATTTAGATAGCAGCCGTGTTGGTATGGGACGCGAACTGTTTGGTGCTATGCGTAGTCAACTATCAGGTGCAGAGCAAGGTGCTTGCTCGCTATTTGCAAAGGGCTAGGTCGATGAAAGTGATGGATCTTATCGCTGATGTCGGGGGCACTAACATCCGCTTAGCGTTGCTTGATGGCAATAATCAATATGATGTTGAATGCTTCAAGTGCAATGACTTTGAGTCGCTGGAGGCAGTGGTAGCCCATTACCTTGATGATAAAGAGCAAGTGACGGTATCCGATGCGTGTTTTGGCGTTGCTGGACCAGTACATGGTGAAGTGTTCACCATGACTAACCTTGGCTGGACTTTTTCAGCGCAGTCACTGAAAGCCAAAATAGGCTTTGATAATGTCTACTTTATTAATGATTACACCGCAATATCTATGTCGATACCCTTGCTGACACATAGTGATTTGAGTGTTATTCACCCCGCTAAGAGCGAGGAGGCTGCGCCACGGATTATTTGTGGTCCCGGCACCGGACTGGGGGTAGCACAATTAATCAAGGTCGGCGATTTTTACGAGTGTATTAGCGGCGAAGGAGGGCATGGTGAGTTTGCCCCTAATAATTTACGCCAGCTTAAGGTGCTTGAGGCCTTAATGGTTAAGTTTGAGCATGTTTCAGCTGAACGCCTACTGTCAGGCCAGGGGATCGTGAATATTTATCAATCGCTTGCTGCGATTGAAAACATTGAACCACAGCAATTTGATGCCAGCCAAATCAGTGCACGCTACATTAACGGGAGCGATCCCTTGTGCATTGAAGCGATGGAACTATTTTGCGATGTCTTGGCACAGTTCCTTGGCAATATGGTGCTTAATAGTGGTGCGTTTGGTGGAGTCTATATCGCGGGGGGAATACTCCCACGCATTATAGATTACATTGATACTGAACGCTTTATTAGCGCCTACTCTAAAAAAGGTCGCTTTAAGAACTATGTTCTAAATGCGCCTATCTATTTAATTACACAAGAACAGCCAGGCTTAATTGGTGCTTGTGTCTATTTAAACCAAGAAAAGCGAAAAGGAAATATTTAATGAGTCACAGTCATTGGACATTGCAACCAAGCAAGTTATTTAAATCTGGACCGGTTGTGCCAGTTATCGTCATTAGTGAATTGTCACAGGCATTACCACTCGCTAAGGCATTACTTGATGGTGGTGTAAATGTTATGGAAGTGACACTGCGCACTGAACATGGCTTGGCTGCGATTGAAGCGATTGCTAAGGCATACCCCCAAGCGCTTATCGGTGCTGGAACGGTTGTAAATACGCAGCAATTGGCTGATGTTGAGCAAGCTGGCGGTATGTTTGCAATTAGCCCCGGTGCAACACCTGCGTTATTAGCGGCAGGAGCTAAAAGTAAAATGTCCTTTATCCCTGGTGTTACATCGCCTTCAGAATTGATGGTCGGTTTAGAGTATGGATACGATCACTTTAAGTTTTTCCCGGCAGAAGCTAGTGGTGGCATACCGGCACTAAAAGCGTTAAGTGCACCTTTTGGTGGCATTACTATTTGCCCAACGGGTGGCATTTCATTAAAAAATGCCAAAGATTACTTAGCATTAGATTTTGTACATTGTATCGGTGGCAGCTGGATCGTGCCAATGGATTTGGTTGAAGCTGGCGAATGGGAAAAAATTACTCAGCTATGCAAAGAGGCCGTTAGCGCGCTAAGTTAACAGCAATCAAAGTTTTCACTTTTGTCTACGTAGACGTTTCCGCCACACCCTGCGCTATGCTTGGTGTGGTTTTTTTATTGCTAAAACGATTTGGCCGATAGTGATATTGAGTTTTCATTTTGCTTTAAGCTGCACTAGTTTATGTGTTAGCTAACATGTTCTAAAGCTTGGCTTAGATCGTCAATTAGATCCTCGACATCTTCTAGCCCAATGTGCAGCCGAATGACTGGATTTTTTTCGGCCCAGGGTTTAGCTGTACGTAAATAATCTAAGCCATTTACTCGCAGAACCAGGCTTTCAAACCCACCCCAACTAAAGCCCATTTTAAAGTGCTCCAGGCTATCTAAAAACTTGTTTACCGATGCATCATCGCCACCATTTAATACAAATGAGAATAAGCCATTGCCGCCGTTGAAATCGCGTTTGAAGAATTCGCTCCCTGGACAGTCATCAAATGCTGGATGTAACACAGATTTTACCGCAGGATGTGCTTTAAGCCAGTTAGCAACAGTTAATGCTGATTGTTCATGTTGCTTCATACGAACACTTAGCGTGCGTAATCCGCGTAATGCCATATAGCAATCATCTGGACTGGCGCATTGGCCTAACAGGTAGCTGTGCTCGCGAAGCGTTGGCCAATGCTTTTCGTTAGCGGTTGCTGTGCCCATCATTGCATCTGAGTGGCCTACGATATATTTGGTGGCTGCCTGTACTGAAATGTCGACACCGTAATCAAATGGTTTAAAGTTAATTCCGCTGCCCCACGTGTTGTCTAAAATTACTGTTATATCAGTTTCGTGAGCAATGCGAGATAAGGTAGGGACATCTTGAACTTCCATGGTATTAGAACCGGGTGATTCTAGAAATAAGACTCGTGTATTTGGGCGGATGAGTTCTTTTATTCCCGCACCTATCATCGGATCATAATAGGTGGTTTCTATGCCTAAGCCAGTCAGGATTTTGTTGCAGAAATCACGTGTCGGCTCATACGCTGTATCCACCATTAATAAATGGTCCCCAGCCTTGAGAAAAGATAGCAAAGCACCTGTGATTGCGGCTGTGCCACAGGGATAAAGAGCGCAACCGACACCTCCTTCAAGCTCACACATTGCTTCACTAAAAGCGAAGCTGGTGCTCGTGCCACGACGACCATAAAAGAGTGTTTTATTGGCTCGATTAACAATCGCATGCTTCATGTCCTTGACGGTATCAAAAACAATGGTCGATGCTCGTTGAACAGGCGGATTAACGCTTCCATTAGTCCATTCTTTTCTACGGCCAGCGCTGACAATTTTAGTATCTTGCTTCATTATATATTCCTATGAGACGTCTAGACATCCATTAAACACTTAAATATCGTTTGGTGCACGTAATTCTTTATACTTTTTTGTTTGTAAACAAAATCAATTTTACATTGGAAGCAGCGAGATCAAAAAAATTATGGTTTGTTCGGCGGTGACAAAACAATCATGATAAAATCCTGCCAAATTTCGTCTCACTGGAACCGTTGTGTCAAACCAAACATTACTCGAACCGATACTAGACTTTCTGCACTGTCAAACACCGGATGAATGGATCGAACAGGCCAAAAAGCTAGAAAACCTGGAAGTACTCTTGTTAGATCACCTATTTTGTGAATTAAAAGCAGGCCAAACAGCGATGTTTTTAATTCGAAAATATGCGGTCGATAAACCAAGTAGTGATGCATTAGCAAAATGGTTTGAACCCTATGAGCAATATGTTTATAAAAAAACTGGCACGATGGAAGGCTTATCAAAAAATAGCCATTTGGCAAAAGATATCGTTGCTAAAGAAGATTGTGTTTACGGTCAGGACCTGGTTAGTAAAATGGTGTTACTGATTAAGGAAGAATTACATCATTACTATCAAGTGCTTGAGATACTAGAAAAACGCGGTATTGAATTTAGAAGTATCAAGGCCGGTCGTTATGCAAAAAGCCTGATTAGAAAAGTCAAAACTTACGAGCCTGATGCGTTGGTCGATAAACTTATCATTGGTGCATATATTGAAGCACGTTCGTGCGAGCGCTTTGCAAAGCTTGCCCCGCATCTGGATGATGAGCTAAATAAATTCTATGTTTCGTTGTTGCGCTCGGAAGCCCGTCATTATCAAGATTATTTATCGCTGGCAAGGCAGGTTGCTGGTGGCGATATTAGCGAGAGGGTTGATTATTTTGGCAAGCTAGAAGCACAGTTAATTAGTGAAGAAGATAGCGATTTCAAATTTCATAGTGGCTTACCAATTTAAGTTATTCGATAAAAGAATGGTGCTAAAGCATTAATTTTATAAATTGGCTGGTACAGATGGCGGTGTCTGTGGTGTAATAATCACGAACTAGTCAGTTCTGTAATTAGCCCACAACAGATGAAGATAACAAGATGGACTTTAATTTCTTGATTCAGAAGATTGAATCATTACCTTCTCTACCTCAGGCCTATCACAAATGCTGTTTTTTATTGGAACGCGATGTTACCGATTCTAAAGATCTAGCACAGGTTGTTGCTACAGATCCTGCCATGACCATGGCAGTCTTAAAATTGGTTAATAGTGCGTTTTACAATATCCCCAGGAAAATTGAACGCTTAGATCATGCGATCTCAATTATTGGCCATACGAAGTTTCGCGATCTCATTCTGACTGCCGCAGTGGTTAAGGCGATGAGTAGCTTGGCTAGTGGCGCTGTCGATATGGAAATTTTTTGGCGTCATAGTATCTATAGTGGATTGTTGGCAAAGCGTCTAGCGCTGCACGCCTACTTACCAAATAATGAACGCCTGTTCCTTGCCGGTTTGTTACATGATGTCGGGCAACTTGTTTACTTTGACTTATTAGAGACCAAAGCACTGAAAGTGGCAGAATTAGTCAATAAGCTTGGGGTGAATGTTAGTGTGGCAGAGCAAAAAGTATTTGGTTTTACCCATCAAGATATTGCGAGTGCACTGTGTAAGCGCTGGGATTTGCCAGAATGGTTAGAGCAACCAGTAAAACATTATAATAGCCCACAAGAGTCGCTCTATTTTAAGCAAGAAGCTACCATTGTTGCCATGGCAAATGCGACTGCCCAGTTGCATTACCCTGGGCTATCAAGATTAGGCAAAGTGCCAGCAACCCGGCCCGCGATACTAGATGATGCACTTGTTTGGCAGCAAATTAATATTGACCAAGAGGTTTTGTCTACTGTTGTAACTGATGCAAATGAGCAGTTACAAAGCGTTGTACAATCGTTAGTTCCTGAATTAAGTACTGTTAAGTGAGCTTATTGCAATAGCGTAAGCTTTAGTATTCCAACGTTAATAAACTTGTTATAATTGCCTCGATTTTTCTTGGGGATTATTATTTTGCGTTTATTATTTAGCTGTCGTTTTTATTTATTAGTCTTAGCTGGGCTGCTTAGCGCTCAAGTAACGGCTAAAGAGTTTTGTGATTTACCGTCAACAGAACTTAGCGAGCAAGTACAAGATGATCGTTTCGTTGAAGCGATGTTTGAAGCCGAATACATCTTTAGAGGGCGTTTATTCACTTTTTACCACGAACGGTGCGATGGGGAAATATGTGCATTTGATGGCTTGGTTTTTAAGGTGCTGGAAGAAATTGACAATTGGTTAAACCCATATGTTGAAACCGCATGGCAAGAAGACTGCGATAATCTGTGGTTGCACCCGATGCAATGGCGTAAAGATAAAGATAAGATGTTTTTTGAAATCAACAAAGAATATTTGCTACTTGCCAAGGATACACCTAAAGGGATGGTTATATTTGGTTCTCGAAGTGGATTAAAAGTCAAGGAACTACAAATGCGTTATGAATTGGAACGTATTGGTAGAAAGTAATTTAGTGACTATAAAACCTAAAAGGTTGAGCATTGCTCAACCTTTTTGTTGCCTGCATTTAAATAATGCAATTGTCTGATAGCTATTTAACTGATCACACCGCGATCGGCTAGCTCATTGAACTCGTCTTGTCTTTCTCGCTCTTCCGGTGTTTCCATCGCAACTTGGTTGCCGCTGTGGATTTTATCAATAAGTTTGCTCTTATGCTTTCGAAGTTGATTTTCAAGTTTGCTCATTAGCCCATCTACTGCACTTTTCATTTGGCGATCGGCGGTTGAGGTCGCGAAGATATCGCTGCCAGGAATATGTATTTGTGCTTCCGCAATGATTTTATGCGTATCATGTTTTTCTGTTGTGAAATTGACGTTAACGCTGGTGATTTGATCGCTAAATCGCTCTAATGTACTAATAGAGTCCTCTACGTAAGTTTGAATATCGTCTGAGACTGTAACATGTTGACCACTAATGTTTACTTTATACATAAATTTTTGTTCCTTTTGTAATGAAGAAATAAATAATCTATTAACTCCTTTTCCTATCAATGGCTGGTATCTTTAGTAATGCCAGTTTCATCGGCCGGTGTCAATAGACTTTTAATTACTTACCCCTCCATCCTAGCCCAAATCCTGATAAATGATAGCGTGAAAGTGCGATTAAATAGGGGCAATTTTGATTAAGAACAAATTTAAACTGAACAATTTATTTTTATGGCTAATCTTTGAGCTTTAATAGCAATCCGATTAAGTGATTGCTCCCTCAATGGGAACAAACTTAGTTGAATCACTATAAGATTGTTATTTGATGGTGGGATGAATTGAGT
Source organism: uncultured Gammaproteobacteria bacterium (assembly GCA_937139475.1). Lineage (GTDB taxonomy): Bacteria > Pseudomonadota > Gammaproteobacteria > Enterobacterales > Psychrobiaceae > Psychrobium. Next base: position 49,863 of record CAKZQF010000203.1, read on the forward strand.
GAAAGTGGTAAATTAGTGTATTGTGTAACACAAGTCGATGATTTCAGTCAGGAGTTTGTTTTGTACCATGATTAAAACACAATTTGTTGCCTGTGATCATTGTGATTTACTGCTTGATGCACCTTCATTACAGGAAGAACAATGTGCCTTGTGTCCTCGCTGTGGTCACAAAATATCTCGATTGCGTAAGAACTTAATGAGCCAGCTAACAGCCTATGGTGTCACAGCATTAATTTTATTGGCGCTATCCAATATGTTTAGCTTAATGACCTTTAATTTGAGTGGCAATATTAGTGAAATTAATCTGTGGCAAAGTGCGTTAAATTTATATTTTGAACAGTACAAGACGTTATCTTTAATTGTATTTATTTTTATTGTCATCGTACCAGCATTGGTTATTGCACTAATCTTATTCTTTATCGCATTGATAAGGCTAAATCATAGACCCAAAGCACTTAGTAACATTCTCCGTCTTATTTTTGGCTTGTTACCCTGGGCGATGGCTGAAGTGTTTTTTGTTGGGGTTTTAGTGAGCTTAGTTAAACTGGTCACTATTGCCCAAATGAACTTAGGCTGGTCATTTTGGGCCTATGCGCTGTTTTGTGTATGTTATGCCAAGGTATTGAGCTTGTTAGATCGCTATCAATTGTGGTCTTGGTTAGAGCGAGGGTATGCACATGACTCATTATAGTGAGGGCTCTGCTGCAATTAATGGCTTAGTAAACTGTACTGAATGTGGCTTGGTGGCTAAAAAAGAACTCACCGTTTGCCCAAGGTGTAATGCTCGATTGAGCCCTCGCCGTATCTACAGTTTACAAGTTACGTTGGCGTTGCTGATCACCGCGTTTGTACTCTATATTCCAGCTAATTTATTACCAATGATGGTGACAGAAAAATTAGGCCAAGTTGAATATAATACGATTTTAGGCGGGATCATTGTGCTATGGGAAGAGGGCTCTGAGCCAATTGCTGTTGTGGTTTTTGTTGCAAGCGTACTGGTACCTGTACTTAAGTTTATTATTTTATTTTATTTATGCTTTTGTGCCATAGCGCAAGGCGCTGTATCAGCAAAAACACGTGTCAACCTATATCGGTTAACCGAATTTATTGGCCGATGGTCGATGGTCGATATATTTGTTGTCGCCGTGTTAGTGGCGCTGATTCAATTGGATCATTTGCTCAACGTTCAGCCCGGTAATGGCACTATCGCCTTTGCTGCAGTTGTTATATTAACTATGTTTGCCGCCAATTCGTTTGATCCCCGGATTTTATGGGATAAACCTTTAAAAAGAGATGAAATCACTAGTGCAAGAAAATAATAACCAAGTGAGTGCCCAGCCGCCGCAAATAAATAATCACAACAAAGTCTCTAAAGTGTGGCTAATTCCCTTGTTAGCACTGGCTATTGGCAGCTGGATGGTATTGGATACCTATCTCAATAAAGGCCCTGAAATTGTTATCACCTTCTCTAATGCAGAAGGACTTGAGGCTGGAAAAACTCGGGTCAAAACACTCAATGTAGATATTGGCTATGTTGATAAGGTACGTTTAAATGAACAGCATGACGGTGTCGTCGTGCATGCGGTACTAGATGCCCAAGTTAGGGATATGCTAAAGACCAATGCACAGTTTTGGGTGGTTAAGCCAAGAATCGGCAGTGGCGGGATTTCAGGCTTAAGTACATTGACCTCAGGTTCATATATTGAGTTTGTTGCTGGAGATAATGGGCAAAGCGCTCAGGAGTTTACAGGCCTCGAGCAAGCGCCAATTACTGCGCAAGGGGTACCTGGCATACGAATTAGCCTAGTCAGTGAGCAAGGGGATTCGTTGAGTATCGGTGAACCTGTTTTGTACCGCGGCTTTGAAGTGGGCAGGGTGGAAAGTTCTGACTTTGATATTGCAAAACGTGAAGTCCACTATCAAATATTTGTTCGTTCGCCCTATAGTGAATTATTAACTGAGAATACCTATTTTTGGAATAGTAGTGGGGTTGACTTTAGCGCTAATGCCCAAGGTATTAATGTAAATGTTGGCTCTCTGGAATCTATTATTCGTGGAGGCGTTGCTTTTGATGTACCTACCGACTTGCCATTAGGCGGGAGCATCTCCAGCGAAAAACAACACATTTTGTATCCAGATAAAAGCAGTGTCTATGAACAGCGCCAGTATGTTGCCAAAGACTTCACCATACTTTTTGAAGACTCTGTGAGGGGCCTTCAGGTTGGCGCACCAGTTGAATATAGAGGGATTCGATTAGGCACGGTAAAAGAAGTAATTTCGGTACTTAATTCGCAAAATACCGAAGTTACTGAACGTCGTATCCCGGTAATTATCAGTATTGAACCGGCGCGAGTAGGCCTGAGTAATGAACCTGCCTCGCTAGAACAAATCTCAACGCTCATCACCCAGTGGACCAGCCAAGGGTTAAAGGCGAGTTTAAAATCGGGCAGTTTATTAACAGGGAGCTTGTTTGTTGATTTAGATTACTATGAAGATAAACTAGCGACCAACACCACCACTCAATCTAATGGCTTTGATGTGATCCCCAGTGTTTCTGGCTCCCTAGCGCAAATCGAACAGAAGGTATTTTCGATCCTTGATAAGTTTGAGCAAATGCCGATTAATATTACTATTGATAGTATTAACCAAATGCTTGCGAATGCTAACTCCACCATGGAAGAGCTAAATCAAGCGGTAGCACAAGTTAAGGTATTGCTATCTCAGTCGCATACTCAAGCTATTCCGCAACACATTAATGAGACGCTGGATCAGCTTAGTGAAACCCTCAAGGGCTTTAATCAGCAAGCACCAGTTTATAATGAGTTAGAACAAACGCTAATAGACTTTCAGTTGCTGATGCGTGAAGCTCAGCCTTTTATCAAAGAACTAAATAATAAACCTAATTCACTTATATTTGAGTCCAAAGCAGGTTTAGACCAACAGCCAAAAGGAAAATCAAATGATTAGGTTTTTTATCCTCCTTGTTATTGCATTGTTAGGCGCTGGTTGTCAGTCGACTGATACTTATACTAAGTATTATCAGCTGGCTGATGCTCCAGTGCAAAGGCAAGTAGAGCAGCGCCAAATACAATTAATTATTGAGCCTGTGGTGTTAGTGGATTTCCTTAAACGTCCTAACCTGTTACTAAAGCAGGCTGACAATACGCTCTATGTTACTAATTATCATGTGTGGGCTGAGCCTTTAGATAAGGCGATAGGCCGTGCCATGGTGAATTTTATAAACCAGCAATCGGATAAGTTACGTAGTGAACACCGCCTCTTTGACCAGTGTAATAAGACACAATGCTATCGATTGACATTGTTTGTTGAAGGTTTTTACCCGACGAAACAATCTCAGGTTGAATTTTCAGGAAAGTATCGCTTAAGTAACAATGACAACGAGGTCATCGCGCAACAGGATTTTAATTTAGTTGATGACCTTGAGCTTGATGGTTACCCACACGCTGTCGATAAGTTACAAAAATTGATACACCAACTTAGTTCACAAATCGAACAGAAAATTACCGTTATACCTGCTCAATAACAAAGTCTGGGTGAGTTCATTTACATAATATGGTAGGATCGCGCAAAATTTTTGAGTGAGTGATTGTCATGGTTGTGATTCGTTGGATTTTGGGCAGAATTATTCTGCTATTAGACTTTATTTTTACCCCGCGCGGCGTTAAGCGCACAAGTGAGCAACAGCAGCTGGTTGATCAGCAATGTCATCAATTGGCACTGTATCAGTTTGCGGCTTGCCCATTTTGCGTCAAAGTACGTCGCCAAATGAAGCGCTTATCATTAAATATTGAATGTCGCGATGCGAAAAATAACGAGCAATTTAAAGCCGAGCTTACTGAGCTGGGGGGCCGTCATAAAGTGCCTTGTCTACGTATTGAGCATGCCAATGGCGATGTGCAATGGATGTACGAGTCATCGGATATTAACGCTTACCTAACCACACAGTTTGATGCGGAGCTTGTAGCATGCCAAGATTAAGAGGACTAGTACAATTAGGAAAAGTTAACAAACTTGAAGTTGTTAAGGATGTTGATTTTGGTTACTACCTTGATGGCGCTGATTTAGGTGAGATCTTATTGCCCCACAGCAGTTGTGAGCAGATTTTTCAAACGGGTGATATCGTTGACGCCTTTTTATATAAAGACTCTGAAGACCGCTTAATTGCGACAACTAAGACGCCACTTGCTCAAGTCGGCCAGGTGACAAGTTTACGCGTCAATGCGACTACGCCAATTGGTGCCTTTCTTGATTGGGGTTTGGAAAAAGACCTGCTAGTACCATTTGCTGAACAAGCGGAGCGAATGATCGAAGGTGAGCAGTACCTGGTCGTTGTGTACGTTGATGTCAGTAATCGTATTGTCGCATCGTCAAAGCTTGATAAGCGCTTAGATCGTGAACCGGCTTTTTACCAACCGCATCAAGAAGTCGAAATAGTGGTGTGTGATCACACTGATATAGGATATAAAGCGGCAATTAATGGCAAGCACTGGGGCGTACTATATCGCAATCAAGTGTTTAAGGAATTGCGTGTTGGTTATAAAACCAAAGCCTATATCGGCAAAGTACGTGATGACGGAAAAATTGATTTGTTGTTAGAAAAGCCAGGCTATACCGATAATGATGAGTTGGCTGGAAAAATTATTAAATTTCTAAAGCAGAACAAAGGCCACAGCCATATTAATGATAAAAGTTCACCAGAACTTATTAGTCGCCTGTTTGGTGTGAGTAAGAAGAAGTTCAAGCAATCAATTGGTAATTTGCTAAAGCAAGGAAGAATTGCAATAGATAGTGATGGTATTCGTCTAACCTAATCGTTAAGCTGTGACTATCAATTGAAAAAGCGCTTGTGTGGATTCACCAAGCGCTTTTTTCTTATACCATTTGCATTAGGTAAGTGATCTTGTAGTGCTTAGAGAAAAACAACAATAACTGCGTTGATTTTAATGAGCACAAGAGAGTAATTATTTGATGCATTTGGTCTTATACTTAAAAGAAAGGGCATATCATCATGAGTAATTTTTTACGTTTTATTCTTTCTGTTTTCTTCTTATACGCGACACTTTTTTATACTGCTGAACAGGCTCACGCTACAGAGCAAGAGGCTGAACTACAACCAGCATTATGGCAGGTCGAATACCAGGGAAGTACCAGTTATCTCTTTGGTTCAGTTCATATCGGTAAAGCATCTTGGTATCCATTACCTGCAACCGTTACGGATGCATTTAAACAGTCAACCTCATTGATTGTTGAGCTCAATACACTAACCCATGGCGAAGAAGTTCAACAGGCAATGGCGCTTCCATCAGGCATTACACTAAAACAAAAGTTGGCGGCTAATACGTATAAAAAACTGGAGCAATATGCCCTTGCTTATGGAGTACCAATTAAAGCTTTTGAGCAGTTAAAACCATGGGCTGCTGCAACGATTGCCGCAGTATTACCCTATATGAAACAGGGGCTTTCGCCTGTGTTTGGTATCGATTTGCATTTTATCAATGCGGCAACAAAGCAAGGCAAAAACATTGTTGAGCTAGAAACCGTTGCATTTCAATTGAATATGCTTGAACAAATGTTTAAGGATGAAAGTGCTTTTGTTCAATTATTAGATGCGCCAAGTGGAGATGCTAAAGCGCTCGTTGAATACTGGGAGGCTGGCGATATGGAGAATTTAGACCGCTTGACCTTAGCGCAAATCTCGCCACAACAATTGGATCTGTTATTGTACAACCGCAATCGCCAATGGGTGAGTCAATTGAAAAAGATGCTTGTGAACAACCAAAGCTACTTTATGGTTGTCGGCGCAGCTCATTTAACAGGGCAGAATGGTGTTCCAGCCTTGTTGGCCGCGCAAGGAATTAAAGTTAAGCGGATTAATTAAGAAGTAATACCAATCCGATAAAGTAGGTTGCCACTCGGCGTGGCAACAAACGTAATCGAATTGGTATTAATCCGACTTATCTTTTGTGTCAACCACTTGCGTAATTACCTTGTCGACTAATTTTACTCGGCCACTTTTTACTAACGCTTGACGTAACACATACTCGATTTGTGCATTAGCGCTGCGCAGTTCATCATCTGCCCAGCGCTGCATGGCCGCCAATATATCCTCGTTAATGCGAAGTGGGTAAGCTTTTCGTTTACTCATAAGCGTGCTCTTAAACTATTAATGCAAATGGTATTAGTTATATAGTGAACCAGTGTTAACGACTGGTTGGGTGTTCTTGTCTGAACATAGTACCACTAATAAGTTGCTAACCATTGCTGCTTTTCGCTCTTCATCAAGCTCAACGAGTTGTTTTTCATTCAGCCTATTGAGTGCCAGTTCGACCATACCAACTGCACCTTCCACAATACGCTCACGGGCAGAAATAATCGCTGCCGCTTGTTGGCGCTGTAGCATGGCACTGGCGATTTCAGGCGCATAAGCAAGATGACTGATGCGGGCTTCAATAACATTAACCCCTGCTTTGGATAAGCGTGATTGAATTTCACTTTGTAATGCTGTTGCCACTTGATTAGCGTGTGAACGCAGCGATATTTGCTCTTCGCCATCGTGTTGATCATAAGGGTAGCTGGTGGCTAAGTTTCTTAGTGCAGCTTCCGATTGAATGCTAACAAAACTCTCATAATCATCCACTTCAAATAGCGCCTCAGCACTGTCAGTCACTTCCCAAACCACAACACATGCAATTTCAATGGGGTTACCTAACTGGTCGTTTACCTTGAGCTTCTCACTCTCAAAATTACGAATACGCAGTGAAATTTTTCCTTTGATGTACAGAGGGTTTGACCAGCGCAATCCTGTGTTCTTATCACTGCCTTTATATTTACCAAATAAAGTCAGCACACGAGCTTGCTTTGGGTGGACCATGTAAAAGCCAACACCGATAAAAATACTTAAAGGAACTAAAATAAACGCAAAAAGTTTTTGCTCGCCGTCAATGCTAATTAATGTTGTCAGGAAGATTGCAATATTGATTATTAACAATAATACAATAGGGTAACCACTGATGCTCCAGCCTTTTCGTTCGACAGTATGAATAGTCATTTGTTTCTCCACTTAAATAATGTGATATCATTTTGATATCACATTATGCTATTTGAGTCTTGTTTGCAAGTAAATTTTGTATACAAAATTGAGTCGCGACTGTGGTTATGGTTAAATAACCACGCATAATACCAAGTGCATCCAATAACTGGATTTCTCTTGACGCGATTAGTCAATTGAGCGCCTTGTTTTAGTTTATTTTCTCTTAGCACAACAAGAGCACATAAATAATTCACCTGGTATAAATCCCATTCAAACAACTAAAAGAAAATCGTAATGAAAAAAATAATTTCTTGGTCCTTGCTGGTTTTAGCAACTGGAGCTGTGGCGGATGAAGGTCAATGGCAGCCTCATCAAATTAAAGATTTACAGCATGAGTTTTCTCGGGTCGGCATCGTATTACCAGCAGAGCAAGTGTCTTCACTTGATCAATACCCAATGAATGCTGTTGTTGGGTTGGGTGGGTGTTCTGCATCCTTTGTGTCTAACCAAGGGCTGGTGGTAACAAACCATCACTGTGCTTATGGCGCGATTGCAAATAACTCCACGCCTGAGAATAACCTGATTGAACAGGGCTTTTTAGCTAAATCAATGAGCGAAGAATTACCTGGTGGTCCACAGCAGCGTATTTATATTACTGAAGAAGTAACTGATGTAACTAACCAAGTATTAGGTGATCTTGATGGTTTGAATGGTAAGGCTCGCTATGATGCGATTCAAAGTCAACGCAAGGCCATTATAAAGCAATGTGAGTCAGACCCTGCCTATCGTTGTTCTGTGAGTTCATTCCATCATGGCATGGAGTATTTTCTGCTTAAGCAATTGATGATAAAAGATGTTCGCCTAGTTTATGCGCCGAGTGATTCCGTTGGTAATTTTGGTGGTGATATCGATAATTTTGAGTACCCTCGCCATGTAGCCGACTTCACTTTTATTCGTGCTTATGTGGGTAAAAACGGAAAACCAGCCAATTATAGTAAAGATAATGTACCCTTTAAGCCTAAATCTCATCTGAAAGTTAGCGCCAAAGGTGTCAAAAAAGGCGATGGGATTATTGTTGCCGGCTACCCAGGTCGTACTAGCCGTTATAAATTAGCCAGTGAAATTGACTTCGCGGGTAAGTGGCACTACCCAACACAAGTTGAGATGTACACGAAAACGCTGGAGACTATCGCTCAAGCGACCAGTGAAAATTCAGCCGATCAAGTGAAATACTCTTCAACCGTTAAAAGTATTAACAACCGCATGAAGAAGCGCAAAGGCTTAATGGACGGTTTTAAGGCGACGGACATTCATGGCATTAAACTTGAGCAGGAAAAGCAATTACTTGCATGGTTTGAGAAAAATGATGAGCGAGAAGCTTATAGCCAAGCTCATGACAAATTGTCACAACTGCTAGCACAAAGTCAAAGTAACGCACAACGTGATTTCTATTTTGGCTATGCCAAAAATGCAAGTTTACTCAGCGCAGCATCAAGATTATATCGTTTGGCAAAAGAAAGCGAAAAACCTGATGCTCAGCGTGAAATAGGGTATCAAGCGCGTGACATTAACCGCATCAAATCACGCTTAAATCGTCTTAAAACACGTTTTGTTCCTGCGGTGGATCAACAAGTTTGGCAGATGTACCTGTCACAGTATTTAGCTCAAGATAAAGCAATCCAAGTGGCTGCATTTAATCAAGCGCTTGGTGTTTCCAGCGCCATGAATAGTGAACAGCTCAAGGAGCATATTGCTACTTTTTACGCGAACACTAAATTAGCTGACGCGCAGACCCGCCTTGACTGGATTGGTAAATCGGTCAGTGACTTTGAGCAATCGGATGATGCATTTATTAAACTCGCTGTAGCGCTTTATCCATCCAATATTGAGTTTGAAAACGAACGTAAAGAAATGGCTGGGCAATTAGCTCAGGCTCGTCCGCTCTATATGAAAGGGGTGATTGCTTATAATCGCAGCCTGGGCAAGCCTGTGTATCCAGATGCCAATAGTACGTTACGGATTAGTTTTGGTAGTGTGGATGGTTACCCTGCGAAAGACGGAGTGTATAAAACCCCGTTTACTAGCCTTGAAGGTCTACTAGCCAAGGTAACCAGTGAAAAACCTTTTACTGCGCCACTAAAGCTTGTTCAGGCAATTAAAGCAAAAGACTATGGTCTTTACAAACAAGTTACCTTAGATAAGCCATCACACTCGAGCTGGCATTGTAAGCTCTTCACCTGTGCCAAGGCCCAACAGACAGAATTTAATTCTGTGCCGGTTAACTTTTTGTCAAGTGCCGACACGACTGGCGGTAATTCTGGCTCACCAGTAATGAATGCTTATGGTGATTTGGTTGGCTTGAACTTTGACTCTACCTATGAGTCAATTACCAAGGATTGGTACTTTAATCAACGAATCACACGTGCGATTCATGTCGATATCCGCTATATGTTATGGTTGATGAAGCACGTTGATGGTGCCGATAACGTCATTGAAGAAATGGATATTGTCGAGTAAAAGAGCGAGCTATAAACCTCCATTTTGAGCTAACTAGCTACAATTTGGAGGTTTTTCTAACATTTCAGGCTAATTTACGCTACTCTGTCAGCAGGATGAAATTTGGCATTGAAAGGATTGAAATGAGCAAATCGCTGTTTGTTGAATCGACTAAACACTTGAAGAAAGCGGTTCCCTTGATGATGAAGTATCAAGTGCCTACCACTCCAACTAATTATGCGCTCTGGTATTCCTATGTTACTGGGGAGGTCCCGGAGCTCACCGCTGAGCTCGATAATGTCTTGTCACATCATGATATATTGCCTCCTATTCAAGCCCAGTCCCTCTATCGAAATTTTGTTGCCGATAAACTTGAGTCATCAACATGGGAAATGCGTCATAATATTGAGGCGATGCTACTCGACTTAACACAGTCACTTAAAGATACCCATGTCGATACGAGCAATTTCCAGTCTTCATTGGATAAAACGTTTTCTGAGCTGGAAAATGTCAATAGTGAAGGCTCCTCAGTCGAGGAGGTAATGAATCTAATCCGTAAACTTGTCGGCGGCTCAAAAGCAATTCGTCATTCTACTCAGTTTTTTAGTTCAAGCTTAAACAATGCGCAGCAAGAAATAGAATCATTAAAGTCTCAATTAGCACAAAGCCAACGTTTAGCATTGTATGATTCATTAACTGGCTTGCTCAATCGGCATTCCTTTGATGCGGAATTAACCGCATTGCTTGAGGCAGATAATCAAGGATTATGCTTAATTTTGGCAGATATTGACCACTTCAAAAGTTTTAATGATGAGTATGGCCATTTATTAGGAGATCAGGTCCTCAAAGCGGTGGGAAGGAGGTTTTTAGATGCCTCTCGTGATGGCGCTTCTGCATACCGTTTTGGCGGTGAAGAGTTTGCTATTTTAATACCAAAGAGTGGCTTGCGTAAGGCCAGACAATATGCCGAAACACTGCGCAAGCTAATTGATAAGTTGTCATTACGGGATAAACGCACCATGAAGCCTATTGACTCGGTGAGTGCATCATTTGGCGTATCTGAGTTTGTAAACGGCGATAGCCTAACAAGCTTTATTGCTCGCGCTGATGAAAACCTCTATAAAGCCAAAGAGCTTGGGCGTAATATCGTTATCCCAAGGTAGTTAACTTTTCATCTTTCGCCAAACTTATGCTTTGATATTTATATGATTTCCTAAATTAGCCGTTGGTGCAGAACTTGGTGCCGTTGGCGCTGTACTAGTTGCTGCTTCGAGCAGGGCTAGCGCCATTTTAGCTTCTTGCTCTTGTGCTGTTTTAGCTAATGCCGCAGTTAATAATTGCTCTCCGCTATTATTGGTGGCACTGATATTTGACATAATCTTGCTCTCTTGAAGGGTTAAACGAATGCGCTTAACCATAAGTATCGGCTGAACTGTTCCATTCTTTAATCTAAGTAATACCAATCCGATTAAGTAGCTTCCCACTCAGTGGGAACAAACTTAGTCAGATTGGTATAATACAGATACACAAAGAAACCGTAGGCTAACTTTGACAAACTATTGTTCTCTTCAAACCTTAAGTTTCAACTCTCTCAATACCTAAGGCGTTTGGTGTGCCAAAAGTATCCTTTATTACACAACCTCTTTACCTGAATCCTAGCTAGTGTCGTGCGGAGATATGCTGCTATAGGGCCTGTTTACTTTTGGTGATAAACTTTTCAAACCACAAGTTGTTTGTATATGAACAAGTCACCAATGGAGCTATCAACGGATTGAGTGCTCTATCAGGCCTGCAGATTGGCGCAATAAACAACAAACTTAATGGTAGTATAAGCATTCAGTGTGACATTGGGCAGGGGAACTTCACATTAGTTATCCCGCTAACGCGATAACCATAAGTGACCATTGATTTTTACTACTGTTGTCAATGCAAGTTGGCTGCTTTGCGCGCTAAATCTAACTGAAACATATAGTTTCTTCGTAACTTCAAACGCTTGACTAACTATTGAAAAATACTGTTGATTCTCGCTTGACCTTCCTTGACCTTGTCCCTAGAATTGATTGTTGTGGCGTAAAGTGTCACAAAGTGGATCTTTAGGGATTAAATAAGGAATTTATACATGTTGCGCGGTACTGCTGCCATAAACCTTGATGCGAAAGGACGCTTAACGATGCCTACTGGCTATCGTGATTTGTTAATCGCACAAAGTGACGGTAAGTTAGTAGCTACTATCGATATTAATCGTGCATGTCTGATGCTTTATCCACTCTCTCAATGGCAAATTATCGAACAAAAACTCATGCTTCTTTCAGATTTTGAACCTGGTGAAGCTGCGATTAAGCGTCTTATACTTGGCAATGCTAACAATTGCGATATGGATAAGAATGGTCGGGTACTGCTTCCTGCGCCACTTCGCTTACACGCAGGGTTAGAAAAAAAATTAATGTTAATTGGTCAAGTAAACAAATTTGAATTATGGGATGAGGCGCTTTGGCAGTCGCAGATGCAACAAGATCTGGACATTGCCCGGGCCCTCGATTTTTCTTCCTCCAATCGCTTAAAGGAATTGGCACTGTAAATTATGGCTCAACAATTTTCGCATATTACTGTGCTTTTAGATGAAGCACTAGAAGGGCTTTCGCTAAAATCTGACGGTATTTATATTGATGCTACCTTTGGGCGCGGCGGTCATACTCGCAAACTGCTTTCTCAGCTAGGGCCGCAAGGCAAACTCTATGCTATCGATCGAGACCCAACCGCTATTGCTGTGGCAAAAGAGTTAGAAAAAGAAGATAGTCGTTTCACTATTCTTCCAGGACCTTTCTCTGGGCTAGCCGCCTATGTCGAAGAACTCGGCCTAACAGGGCAGATTGACGGCGTGTTGATGGATTTAGGTGTATCGTCACCGCAACTAGACGATGCCGAGCGTGGTTTTAGCTTTATGCGCGAAGGGCCACTTGATATGCGTATGGACCCAACCTCAGGCCGTAGTGTTGCGCAGTGGCTAGCACAGGCGGAAGTTGATGAAATTAGTACTGTCATTAAAAAGTTCGGTGAAGAAAACTGGGCGGTTCATATTGCGCGCGCTATCGTTAAAGACCGCGTAGAAACACCTTTTGAAACCACCAAACAGCTTGCTGACTTTATTGCGCGTGTTGTGCCTGTCAAAGACAAGAATAAGCACCCGGCAACGCGTACATTCCAAGCCTTTCGTATTTATATCAATAGTGAATTAGAAGAGGTCGAACAGGCACTGCTTGGTTCTATTGAAGTGCTTAAATCTGGTGGACGCTTATCGGTTATCAGTTTTCATTCACTTGAAGATCGCATTGTTAAACGCTTTATTCGCAAGCAGTCTAAAGGGGACGAAGTGCCTTTTGGTATCCCGATGACTGAAGAGCAATTAAATAAGTCACGTACTTATAAAGCGGTTGGTAAGGCAATTAAGCCTTCTAAAGCGGAAATAGAACAAAATCCTCGTTCACGTAGTTCGGTGTTACGCATAGCCCAACGATTGTGAGCAGTGAAGTTAGTATATGGCAACACAACGGCAAGTTAATTTAGCCAAGGCGATATGGCAAGATTTAACCACACATTTTTGGCTGGTGTTACTAGTTGCTGCCGTTTTGGGTTCGGCTATTGCGGTGATTTATAGCAGCCATCAAAACAGAATGTTGATTGGTCAGTGGGAAGAATTACGCGAGGCGCACGACAAGTTAAAGCTTGAAGCAAAGCACTTGTTGTTGGAAGAAATGGCGCTAGCTGAGCACAACCGAATAGAACAAATTGCAACGCAAAAATTGGCGATGAAACGCCCGGCAACTGAAAAAGAAATAGCGGTGTCAGCAAAATGAATAAACAAGCTAAATCTAACAAGAAACCTAGCTTGATCACATGGCGGTTTTATGTGGTGGTTTCATTAATCATTCTAGTATTTGCTGGAATAGCCTCGCGCGCCGCCTATTTACAGGTTATTGACTCGGAACATTTGCGTCATCAGGGGGATTTGCGCTCTAAACGTACCATTGTTTCTCAGGCTCATCGCGGCAATATAGTTGACCGTCATGGCACCGCACTGGCGGTTAGTGTGCCAGTTGAAATCGTCTGGAGTGATCCTAAAATAGTTCATGATAACAACGGACTTAATGACAAGCGCCGCTGGCAAGCGCTTGCTGATGTGCTAGACAAACCCGTTGAAAAGTTATTTGACGCGGTGAAAGATCCAAAACGTCGATTTGTTTATTTAAAGCGCCAAGTTTCACCTGCCCAGGCTAACTACATTAAAGAGTTAAGAATCCCCGGTATTTACCTAAAAGAATCGTCCCGTCGTTATTACCCGGCAGGCGAGATAACTGCCCACGTGGTTGGTTTTACCAATATCGATGACAAGGGACAAAATGGTATTGAACGTAGTTTTGATGATTGGTTAACCGGCTCGCCAATTAAACGCAAAGTGCGCAAATCTCGTGATGGCATGGTCGTGGAGCGTCTAAATGTCGTTGAAGAAGGGGAAAATGCAAATGATGTTGTGATCAGCATTGACCAACGTATTCAAGCTATTGCTTATAAAGAATTAAAAACAGCGACGGAATACCATCGCGCCACTTCAGGGTCAGTGGTCGTGCTTGATGTGCAAACTGGCGAGATATTAGCGATGGTAAATACACCATCATACAATCCCAATAACCGCCGTACAATGGCCGCCTACAAGCGACGAAATCGAGCGATTACCGATATGTTTGAGCCTGGGTCAACCATCAAGCCATTAGCAGCAATGGCGGCACTTGATTTTGGCGAGTATAAGGTGGATTCCACTATTGATACTAGCCCTGGTTGGTATCGCCTTGGGGGCAACCGAGTACGTGATTCACGAAATTTAGGTGAAGTTGATGTAGCAACCGTCATCGCTAAATCATCGAATGTTGGGGTTAGTAAAATGGCGCTATCGGTGCCAAAAGAAACTTTCTTGGCCAGCTTTTATAACCTAGGCTTTGGCTCACACACCAATATTAATTTGCCGGGTGAGAGTCCTGGTGTTTTGCGGGAACGTCGTCGTTGGTCGGACTTTGAAATAGCGACACTTTCCTTTGGCTATGGGCTGGCGGTCACGCCGTTGCAGCTGGCTAAAGCTTATTCCGTTATTGCCAATGAAGGCCGCGCGAATCCCGTGTCTATCTTAAAGCTTGAACAAGCTCCGCAAGGGGAACAAATTATTGAGCCTATGGTTGCGCGTTCGATGTTGCAAATGATGGAAGGGGTGACCAAAGCAGGTGGTACCGCTCTTAAAGCGCGTATTGGCGGCTATCGTGTGGCGGGAAAAACAGGTACTGCTCGTAAAGCGGTAGCCAATGGATATGGCGACGATTACGTTGTTTCTTTTGCTGGCATTGCACCTATTGATAATCCACGATTAGTCACCATTGTTATTATTAATGAACCTCAAGGTGATAAATATTATGGCGGTGATGTCGCGGCGCCAGTTTTTGCGAAAGTGACCACCGGTGCCCTGCAATTACTTAATGTTGCGCCGAGTAAAACAGTGTCTCTGCCGATGAGTGTAGCCAGCTTGGCCCCTTCCGGTTTATTTGATGAGTGGAGGCTTAATGAGCAATAACCCAATGTTACGTTCATTACATCAAATGCTGCGCAGCGTAGTAAGTGAAGAGCTATTGTCTCAAATTGAGCCACTAAATGTACAAGCCATTACACTTGACTCCCGCTGTGTTACTAGTGGTGGCTTATTTGTCGCTTTAGGTGGTGCCAACACCGATGGCCGTTTATATATTGATGCTGCCATAGAAAAAGGTGCTGTCGCCGTTCTTTGTGAGCTAGATAACGGACGAGGAGCTTATGTCGAGCTTAGTCATTCAACGCCGATTATCTATATTCCGAATTTAGCCTTGCGCTTGTCACATATTGCGAGCGAGTTTTATCAACATCCTCAAAATGAGATGGTACTAATCGGCATTACCGGTACTAATGGTAAAACCACGGTAACGCAATTAATTTGCCAGTGGTTAGAAAAGCTTGGTCATACGACCTACAGTATGGGGACTTTGGGTAATGGTTTGACTGGCCAACTAGTGGAAAGTCCAAATACCACGTTAAACGCAATCGATTTAATGGCCAATTTGGCAAATGCCAAGCAACTCGGAGCCCAATACGTAGTAATGGAAGTCTCATCACACGGTATTGAGCTGGGGCGTGTTGATGCGCTAACCTTCGATATCTCTGCATTTACAAACCTTAGCCAAGATCACCTAGATTTCCATGGCAACATGGAAAGTTACGCTGATGCGAAAAAGCAATTATTTAGCGCTAAGTTTAGTAAGCAGGCGGTGTTAAATGGTAATGACAACATTGCTTTTGCCTGGGCACAAGATTGGCATTATGAAAACCCATTAAGTAGTTATAATCAAAAGCTGCCGCACGCCAATGATTTTGTCTTGGCAAATGATGTTATTTATAGCACTGACGGTATTAGCGCAGTGATCGATGCAAGCTTTGGCCAAGGCCAATTGAACGCTAAACTACTTGGCCAGTTTAATTTAGATAATTTGCTTTGTGCAATAAATGTACTGTGTTTAGCTGGCTTTGAATTAGCACAAGTGCTTAAAATAGCGCCATCATTAGCGTCTATTCCTGGCCGTATGGAAGTATTTCAGCACGGAAACTCGCCTACTGTTGTCGTTGATTACGCTCACACTCCCGATGCGTTAACTCAAACAATTAAAGCGTTGCGTCGTCATTGCCAAGGCAAGCTTAGCGTATTGTTTGGTTGTGGTGGTGATCGTGACAATTCAAAACGCCCGTTAATGGCTCAAGCAGCCAGCGCAAACGCAGATTCGCTTATTGTTACCCAAGATAACTCTCGTAGTGAACCTTTTGAGCAAATATTGACTCACATAATGACTGGTTTCACAACAACGGAAAATATTATCATCGAAGAGAATCGCGCAAAGGCCGTTAAGCTTGCTGTTAGCAATGCAAAATTCGGCGATATTGTATTACTGGCAGGCAAAGGCCATGAGAACTATCAAATAATAGGCAACCAATGCCTTGATTACGATGAAAGAGCGTTAGCCAAATCCTTAGTGGAGGCATATCTATGATCGCGGTTAAGCTCTCATACATTGCGAAGACTTTAGGATGGCGCCATATCGGCCCAGACATTGAAATAAAACAGGTAGTTACTGACTCTCGTAAAGTAACGGCAGGTGACTGTTTTATCGCATTATATGGTGACAACTTTGACGCCCATCAGTTTATAAAACAGGTCATTGATGATGGCGCTAATGCCCTTATTGTGAGTCAAGAGCAACAAACTTCAGTACCGCAACTTGTGGTGGCTGATACGCGTCTGGCATTAGGTCAACTTGCAGGTTTAGTTGCGCAATTGAGCAACACGAAAAAAGTGGCTATCACTGGTAGCTGCGGCAAGACTACGGTCAAAGAGATGTTGGCGGCAATTTTGTCTACCAGGTTTAATGTTCTAAGTACGGCTGGCAACTTTAATAATGATATTGGTGTGCCGTTGACTTTACTGCGGTTAACCGAGCAACACGATGTAGCGGTTATCGAAGTGGGGGCAAACCATATAGGTGAAATTGATTATACCAGTGGCTTAGTTAAGCCTGATGTATCGATTATTACTAATATCGGGGCGGCACATCTTGAAGGCTTTGGTGGTATTGAAGGTGTGGTTAAAGCCAAGAGTGAAATATTTAATCACTTGGCAGAACACGGAGAAGCTATTTTTGATGCCAATAGTCCTTATTCAAAGCAGTGGCAATTGGTAAACCAACAGCGTAAAATGTCGCGCTTTTGTGCAACTGACTGTGGCCAAAACAGTGAGATCTATGCAAGCGATATTACGAGTGATGCTCAGGGCTGTGCAAGTTTTACCATGCATAGTGCATTGGGCAGTATTTCGTTAACGCTGGCCTTGCCTGGACAGCACAATGTAGCAAACGCTTTGGCAGCTAGCGCAGCAGCAATCGCGTTAGGGGTTGAGTTAACCGACATTGCTAAAGGCTTATTGGCTATGGGGGAAGTTTCAGGGCGTTTAAACGTCAGTGAGATCACCCCTTCACTTAAAGTGATTGATGACACCTACAACGCAAACTCTAGCTCTATTACTGCGGCAGTTGAACTGCTGGCGCAATACGATGCCAAGACGTTGTTGGTATTAGGGGACATGGGGGAGCTTGGCGAATATGCCGTTGCGACTCATCAAGCCTTAGGGTCGGTAATAGAACAAAACAATATTGATGTGCTGATGAGTTATGGTCAACTAAGTCAGCATTACGGCCATGATTATCACGGTGTGCACCTTCACTTTACGGATAAAGCACAACTAAATCAGGCAATCGAAAAACAGTTAATTGCCTTTGGCACACAACCTGTTGTTGTGTTAGCAAAAGGCTCACGAAGTACCCGTATGGAAAGTGTAGTGGAATTTATAAAAAATAATAATAATATCAAAGGGGCGCAACAATGTTAGTTTGGTTGGCCGAATTTTTGACCCAGTATATCTCAGGTTTTAATGTTTTTTCTTACCTGACCTTTCGCAGCATTTTAGCGGCGCTTACCTCTTTACTGTTTTCACTGTGGCTAGGACCAAAATTAATCCGTTACCTGCAAACGATGCAAATCGGTCAAACCGTGCGCGATGATGGGCCGCAATCACATTTAAGTAAGTCTGGTACACCAACAATGGGCGGCTTGCTTATTTTAGCTGCCATCGCATTGAGTACTTTGCTATGGGCAGATTTAACTAATTATTATGTGCTAGTGGTTCTTTTTGTACTGGCTGGTTTTGGTGCTATTGGCTTTGTGGATGATTATCGCAAAGTCATTCGTAAAGATTCTGCTGGTCTTATCGCCCGGTGGAAATATTTTTGGCAATCTGCGATTGCTCTTGTCGTTGCCGCCTTTCTTTACTTTAACGCTTCACAAGATGCTGAAACGGCGCTAATTGTGCCATTTTTTAAAGATGTCATGCCACAACTCGGCCTGCTTTATATTGCATTAGTCTATTTCACGTTAGTCGGTACCAGCAACGCGGTTAATCTAACTGATGGTCTTGATGGCCTTGCTATTGTGCCAACAATCATGGTGGCGGGGGCGTTAGGTCTTATTGCTTATATTACTGGTAACGCTAATTTTTCTGACTATTTAAACCTGCCACATATCCCAATGACAAGTGAGCTAACCGTTTTCTGTCTGGCCATCTTTGGCGCAGGATTAGGCTTTTTATGGTTTAACACCTACCCAGCGCAGGTGTTTATGGGGGATGTTGGCTCGTTGGCGCTTGGTGCTTGCTTGGGTATCGTTGCGGTACTTGTTCGCCAAGAGATATTGCTAGTGATTATGGGCGGCGTATTTGTAATGGAAACCTTGTCGGTTATCCTGCAAGTCGGTAGTTATAAGTTACGTGGTCAACGTATCTTTCGCATGGCACCAATTCATCACCATTACGAGCTAAAAGGTTGGCCAGAACCTCGGGTTATTGTGCGCTTTTGGATTATCTCATTAGTGCTTGTATTAGTCGGTCTTGCAACTTTAAAAATCAGGTAATTATTGATGTATGTAAACGGGCAAGAAATAACAAACGTCGCTGTGATAGGTTTAGGCCTCACAGGGCGTTCTTGCGTACGTTTTTTGCTTAGCCAAGGTGTTAATGTAGCGCTGTACGATACCAGAGAGCACTTAGACCTAAGCGAAATATCAGGCATTGCACCACAAAGCCCCGTTTGTCTTGGCAAATTGTGCGCAGATAAATTAAGTCAACATCAATTGTTGCTGGTAAGCCCAGGAATTGCGATAGAGCAGCCTGCCATTGCCCAGGCAAAAGAGGCTGGTGCCTTGATATGGGGAGATGTGGAGTTATTTGCCCATTTCGTCAAAATACCAGTTATTGGTATCACAGGGTCAAATGGTAAGACAACAGTAACCACTCTCGTCACGCAAATGGCTAATCAAGCCGGCGTTAAGGCCCTGGCGATTGGTAATATCGGTGTCCCTGTACTCGATGGCCTTGCTGATGACAGCATTGAGTTATTTGTCTTGGAGCTTTCAAGCTTTCAGCTGGAAACCACACATCAGCTCAATTTGTGTGCTGCAACCGTCCTGAATGTCAGCGACGACCATATGGACCGTTACCGCGATCTTAGTGATTACGCTGACGCCAAACGCCGAATTTACACTAACTCGCTATTAAATGTCGTTAATCGCCAAGACCAATTAACCTATACCGAGCAAGGCACTTGTTTGTCATTTGGCAGTGATAAACCTTCGCGCAGCACTGACTATGGGTTGTTTAACAATGCGCTTTATCTTGGTGAAAACCAATTAATCCAATGTGATGAATTGGCGATGATTGGCCAACATAATCAGCTCAATGCGCTTGCTGCATTGGCACTTGGAACTCAAGCTGGTCTTTCGTTAGATGCGATGTTACAAACCCTGCGTGAATTTTCAGGGCTTGAACACCGATGTTCTCGTGTTGTAACCCATGATGGCATTTGTTGGCTAAATGATTCAAAAGCCACCAATGTTGGGGCAACGTTGGCCGCACTTGATGGACTAGCAGATACTGCTGGAGAGTTAATTCTTATTGCCGGTGGTGATGCTAAAGGTGGCGATCTAACACCATTGAAAAAACCATTCGAGCAAAAGCTGGCACACTTGATTGTGATCGGGCGTGATAAGCAGTTGTTTTGTGACATTTACCCTAAGGCACATTGCCTTGATACATTAGAACAAGCGGTTGTTTTAGCGGCATCCTATGCCAAACCAGGGGATACGGTTTTGTTATCACCTAGTTGTGCTTCGATCGATATGTTTGCTAACTACATGGCCCGTGGCCAAGCGTTTATTGATGCGGTGGAGGGATTAGATGTCGAGTAAGTCGGTTAATTTATTCCCTGCGTCGTTTGCAGCGATCTGGGACGAAATAAGAGGTCAGGGGGCAGCGAAGCACGCGCAACTTTATGATCGTTTCCTGTTCGCTTTAGTGTGTTCCTTGCTATTGATTGGTTTTGTTATCGTCGCCTCGGCCTCTATGCCAGAAGGGCAACGCTTGACTGGCAACCCTTTTCATTTTATTCAACGTCACGTGGTGTATCTCGCGGGTTGCGTTGCCATTTTGTTAGTTGGGCTACAGGTTCCGATGGCCTCATGGCAAAAGCATAGTGGCGCGATCCTGGTTTGCGCAATCATTGCGTTAGTTATGGTTCTTGTTATCGGTAAAACGGTCAATGGTAGTCAGCGTTGGTTATCATTTGGGCCTATTAATATTCAAGTCTCGGAACTCGCAAAACTTGCTTTTTTCTCTTACCTTGCCGCTTACATTGTTCGTCGCCATAACGAAGTGACCGAGCATGCCAAAGGCTTCTATAAGCCGTTGGCGGTTTTTGCCATTTTAGCTGTTTTAATATTGAAACAGCCTGACTTGGGTACCGTGGTCGTCATGTTTGTTACCACCGTTGGCATGTTGTTTTTAGCCGGTGCAAAAATCCGCGACTTCTTCGCTTTAATGATAACGGGTGCAAGTGTTGTGGTTGGCCTAATTATACTCGAGCCTTACCGTATGGCTCGTGTGACCTCATTTTTAGACCCTTGGCAAGATCCTTTTGGCAATGGTTATCAGCTAACTCAATCTCTTATGGCCTTTGGTCGAGGTGATTGGTTTGGTCAGGGCCTTGGCAATTCGATACAAAAACTTGAATACTTGCCCGAGGCTCACACTGACTTTATTTTTGCCATTTGGGCCGAAGAAACCGGTTTAGTTGGTGTGGTTATTTTGTTGTCATTGCAGTTAGCACTTGCATTAAGAGCGTTGTTTATAGGCAGCAAGGCATTACATGGCGAGCAATATTTTAATGGTTATTTAGCATTAGGTATCGGTATGTGGCTCAGCTTTCAATCGGCGGTAAATACTGGCGCAGCCAGTGGCATATTACCTACTAAGGGGTTAACCCTGCCATTGGTGAGCTACGGTGGCAGTAGTTTATGGGTGATGACATTGGCGATAGTTGCGCTGCTGCGTATCGATCATGAACAGCGAATGGCTAATGTTCAGGCCACTAAAAGAGGTGTTAATTAATGGCTAAGCGTCTTTTAGTGATGGCTGGTGGTACTGGTGGGCATGTGTTCCCCGGATTAGCTGTGGCTAATTTATTACGTGACAATGGCTGGCAAATTCAATGGCTGGGCTGTGCTACCCGTATGGAAGCGCAGCTAGTGCCGAAACATGATATCAAGATTAACTTCATTGATGTTGAAGGCGTGCGCGGCAATGGCTTATTACGCTTAATAAAAGCCCCTTTTAAATTAATCCGTTCCGTTTGGCAGGCACGTAAAGTTATCCGTCAGTTTAAGCCTGATGTTGTGTTGGGCATGGGCGGGTTTGCCAGTGGGCCTGGTGGTATTGCGGCAAAACTATGTGGGACGCCATTAGTGCTGCATGAACAAAATGCTGTTGCCGGGATGACAAATACCTATCTTGCAAAAATAGCCAGTAAAGTGATGGTGGCGTTCGATAGCGCCTTAGTCAGCCACAAGCCAAGTGTTGTAGGAAACCCTGTACGCCGGGATATCCTTGAGTTAGGCACTCGTACCTATGTCGAAAAAATGCCGCTAAATATATTGGTTGTTGGTGGTAGCCTAGGGGCACAGGCGCTTAACCAAACATTGCCACAAGCCGTTGCGTTATTAGATAGCGCTTCGATAACGGTGAAACATCAAGTCGGCAAAGGAAATAGCGCAAGCGTTAGACAAGCTTATGGTGAATGTGCATATGTTGAGGTGATGGATTTTATCGATGATATGGCCGCTGCTTATCACTGGGCAGACATCGTTGTATGCCGTGCTGGAGCACTGACCGTATCGGAAGTTGCAGTCCTGGGCTTACCAGCGATATTCGTGCCGTTACCTTATGCAGTTGACGATCACCAAACGAAAAATGCAGCGGTGCTGGCCAATGTCGGTGCAGCAGTCATTATGCCTCAAGCATCCATGACCCCGCAAACACTGGCACAACAGCTGGAAAAAATAATGACAACTGATGCACTAGCAGCAATGACTGGCGCAAGTCGCGCATTAGCAAAAACTGATGCGACGCTACAGGTTGCCGATGTGTGTGCTCAATTGGCTGGGTTAGCGAGTGCAACAGCAGAAATAACAGATATAAAGAGCAGTGAACGATGAGTAAAGTAGCCGTTGATAAAATAAATCAAATTCGAATTCAGGTGCCAGAGATGCGCCGGGTAAAATGCATTCATTTTATCGGCATCGGCGGTGCTGGTATGGGGGGCATTGCGGAAGTCCTTGCTAACGAAGGTTATACAATAACTGGCTCTGATCAAGCACAAAACCGCGTTACCCAACGATTGAGCAACCTAGGCGCCACTGTGTATGTTGGTCATTGCGCTAAGCAGGTTGAAGGTGCGAGCGTGGTGGTTGTATCAACGGCAATCGATGAAACTAACCCAGAAATTATTGCTGCAAAGGAATTGCGTATTCCTATTGTTCAGCGTGCAGAAATGCTTGCTGAGCTGATGCGTTTTCGCCATGGCGTAGCGGTGGCAGGAACGCATGGTAAGACGACAACGACATCGCTGATTGCCAGTATATTTGCCCAAGCCCAACTTGACCCAACCTATGTTATTGGTGGCTTACTTAATAGCTCTGGCACCAACGCAAAGCTTGGCGCCAGCCGGTATTTAATTGCTGAAGCCGATGAAAGTGATGCGTCATTTTTACATCTTCAACCGATGGTCGCAGTCGTTACAAATATTGAAGCCGACCATATGGATACTTATCAAGGCGATTTTACCAAGCTTGAAGATACCTTTATTGAGTTTATGCATAACCTGCCGTTCTACGGTTTGGCGGTGGTATGTATCGATGATCCGGTTGTACGCTCATTATTACCCCGCATTGGGCGTCAAACCATTACCTATGGTTTTAGCGATGATGCTGATCTACGTGCGAGCAACTTTGAACAAAGTGCTAACAGTTCAAGCTTCACGCTACACCGTCAAGGCGTTGAACCAATCAATGTGACGTTAAATTTACCTGGGCGTCACAATGTATTAAACGCAATGGCGGCTATCGCAGTATCAATGGAAGATGGTATTAGCGACCAGGATATTGTGAATGCATTGACCAAGTTCCAGGGAATCGGCCGTCGTTTTGAGCAGCTTGGTGAATTTGCCACCGGTAACGGTGATGTGATGCTGGTTGATGACTATGGTCACCACCCAAGTGAAGTATTGGCCACCATAAAAGCAGCCCGTGAAGGCTGGCCTGAAAAACGATTAGTGATGGTTTATCAGCCTCATCGCTATACACGAACCCGGGACCTTTACGAGGATTTTGTTGAGGTGCTATCACAAGTTGATCAGTTGTTCTTACTCGAAGTCTACAGTGCTGGTGAGGAGCCAATTGTTGGCGCAGATAGCCGTGCGTTATGTCGTAGTATTCGAGCGCGCAGCCAATTTGAACCGATATATGTACCTAGCCCTGAGGCGCTGCCTGCGAGTTTGGCCAATGTGATCCAAGCGGGTGATCTTGTGCTAACACAGGGCGCCGGTAGTGTCGGTGGTTTGGCCAAAGAGCTGAGCGATTTAAAATTAAATATAAGTGAAATGAGTAAGAAAGGATCGGCGTAATGAGTGTATTTGGTAAAGTTGCGGTGATGTTTGGTGGTAATAGTGCCGAACGCGATGTTTCAATTAATTCTGGTAATGCAGTGCTTACCGCGCTACTGGCGCAAGGTATCGATGCCCATGCTTTTGACCCTAAAGAGCAGCCATTAAGTGATTTGACTGACCACCAGTTTAACCGCGTTTTTATTGTGCTTCATGGCCGTGGCGGAGAAGACGGCACGATGCAGGGCGCACTTGAGCTGCTAGATATTCCTTATACTGGTTCTGGTGTGCTGGGCGCTGCGCTTGCGATGGATAAGATTAAAACCAAGCAAATATGGAACGCCGTTGGCTTGCCAACAGCGAAATACAAGATTGTAAATGCTAGTGACTGCCATGACTCGTTGACCCATTTGTTAGATGAGCTCGGTGGCGTCGCGATGGTCAAGCCGTCTAATGAGGGTTCAAGTATTGGTATGGCCAAAGTGCGTAATGCCCAGGAGTTAGCGGATGCGATAACATTGGCCGCAGGTTACGATGATGAAGTGCTATTAGAGCAATGGATCGAAGGTGAAGAATATACGGTTGCCATACTGGGTGATAGTGCGTTACCGGCAATTCGGATGACCACGCCACATGATTTTTATGATTATCAGGCGAAGTATCAATCAAATAGTACGCAGTACCACTGCCCGTGCGGATTGCCAGAAGCTGAAGAAAAGGTGTTGGGTGAAATTGCCCTGAAGGCATTTAAAGCGGTTCACGCCAAAGGTTGGGGGCGCGTCGACTTTATGCGTGATAAGCAAAACAATTGGTATTTATTAGAAGTAAATACCGTCCCGGGCATGACTGAAACGAGTTTAGTACCAAAAGCCGCGAAACAGGCTGATATTGATTTTAAGCAATTAGTGCATCGCGTACTTAGCCAAACGATTAAAGGTTAGTCATCGAAAATGGGTGAAAGATTAAGCAATACCGTGCAACGGATTAAAAATGCAGATACAGCTTTTTGGGCTGGTGTCGTATTTTTTGTTGTTGTATCCATTGGCTTAATTTACCTTGCAAATTTGATGTATCAAAAGTTAATGAGTGCGCAGGATATGCCGATCTCAACACTCCAGATAACAGGGGAACGCGCTTACAGTAACGATGAGGAAGTGCAACTGGCACTCAGTGAATTGAGTACACATGAAAGCTTCTTTTCGTTAGATGTGATGAGTGTAAAAGCGAAGGTTGAGCAAGTGCCTTGGATTGCACAAGCTGCGGTGCGGCGTCAGTGGCCGAATGGGTTATCTATCCATGTTACCGATCAGCAGCCAGCAGCTTATTGGAATGATGGTCGCTTAATTAACGACAAAGGCGAGATTTTTGATGCGCCACTTCAGCGTATTGAAGTGCCATTGCCGCAGTTTTTTGGACCTAACAATGTGCCGCATGCAGTCCTTGAAGGGTACCGAGCGCTATTACCATTGTTTGATAGCGAAGGGTTAACGATAAACCGCATTGAATTAAGCGAACGTGAATCATGGCAAGTTGTGCTTGAAGATGGCACCAAGCTAATCTTGGGGCGAGTTAATACCGTCATGCGAAACGCGAGAATAGAACGGTTTTTACAAGTATATAAGCATGTAATACCGAACGAAAGAGAGATAAATTATGTTGATTTACGGTATGATTCAGGATTCGCCGTAAATTGGAAAGCACAGCCAGGAGATAAGGCAAGCAATGAGCAAGGCTAACGAAAGAGACTTAATTGTCGGATTAGATATTGGTACATCAAAAGTCGCTGTCATTATCGGTGAAATACTGGCTGATGGCGAACTCAGTGTTGTTGGCATTGGCTCGCAAGTGTCTAAAGGTATGGAAAAAGCTGGCGTCAATGATTTAGATTCGGTTGTCAAAACGGTACAGCGTGCGTTAGATGAAGCTGAACTGATGGCTGATTGCCAGGTTACCTCAGTAAACTTAAGTATTTCGGGTAAGCATATCGCTTGTCAAAACGAAAAGGGCATGGTGTCGATTAATGATGAAGAGGTGACGCAATATGATGTTGATAATGTCATTCACACCGCACGCTCAGTAAAGGTTTCTGATGACCGCCGCATTCTTCATGTGATGCCAACGGAGTATGCTATTGATGTCCAAGAAGGCATAAAATCGCCAATTGGTATGTCCGGTATGCGTATGGAGGCTCAAGTCCATATGGTCACTTGTGCTAGTGACATGGCAAAGAATATTGAGAAGTGTGTACAGCGCTGTGGCTTGAAGGTCGACCAATTGGCATTTTCGGCTATTGCAGCAAGCTATGCCGTGCTAACTGATGATGAAAAAGATCTTGGTGTGTGTCTTGTCGATATGGGCGGCGGCACCATGGATATCGCGGTATATACTAACGGCTCTCTGCGCCATAGCGCAGTCATTCCAGTCGCTGGATCACAAGTCACGTCGGATATCGCGCATATCTTTAGAACACCGATGTCGCACGCTGAACAGATTAAAATTCAGCATGCCTGTGCATTGAGTCAGTTGGTAAGCCAGGAAGATAATATTGAAGTGCCATCTGTTGGCGGGCGACCTACCCGTACAATGTCACGCCATACGCTTGCTGAGGTGGTGGAGCCACGTTATCAAGAGTTATTTGAGTTAGTCACTGCCGAGCTTAAACGCGCGGGCTTTGATGAGCAAATTGCAGCAGGCATTGTACTAACCGGCGGTGCGGCAAAGATCGAAGGGGCGGTGGATTTTGCCGAAGCATGTTTCGGTATGCCCGTACGCCTAGCCAACCCGATACCTGTAAAAGGTCTTAACGACTATGTACAAGATCCTAGCTATGGCGTAGGTGTCGGCTTACTAAAATTTGGCAGTATGATGCGCGAAAGTGCGCGCAATGAACGAACAGAAAACAATGGGGTGAGTTTTTTTCACACTATTAAGAATTGGATAAAAGGCGAATTTTAATTCGCCGTGTAGTTAATTTCGTCTATTTAAGCGTAATGGAGAGAAAATATGTTTGAATTAGTATCAGAGCATTCAGAAGAAGCAGTCATTAAAGTCATCGGTGTTGGTGGCGGTGGTGGTAACGCTATCGAGCATATGGTGTCGAAAACCATCAAGGGTGTTGAATTTATTGTGGCAAACACCGATGCCCAAGCGTTGAGAAACTCTTCGGCTGAAGCAACCATTCAAATTGGTAAAGGTACCACTAAGGGGCTTGGCGCTGGCGCAAACCCACAAGTTGGTCGTGAAGCAGCCATTGAAGATCGCGAAGCGATCATGGAATCATTAAATGGTGCCGATATGGTATTTATCGCGGCAGGCATGGGGGGAGGCACCGGAACTGGCGCAGCACCAATCGTTGCTGAAGTCGCTAAAGAAATGGGCATATTAACTGTTGCTGTTGTTACCAAACCATTTAACTTTGAAGGTAAGAAGCGCCTTAACTATGCCGATCAAGGCATCGATATGCTGCGTGAGAGTGTTGATTCACTAATCACCATCCCGAATGATAAGCTTTTAAAAGTTTTAGGTAAGGGCACTGGCTTATTACAAGCATTTGAAGCGGCTAATGATGTATTGTTAGGCGCTGTGCAGGGTATTGCAGAACTTATTACCCGCTCTGGTCTAATCAATGTGGATTTCGCCGATGTTCGTACCGTAATGGCCGAGATGGGCACCGCAATGATGGGAACGGGTGTTGCACGCGGTGAAGAACGTGCTGATGAAGCTGCAGAGCTTGCTATTTCAAGTCCACTATTAGAAGACATCGATTTAGCTGGTGCCCGTGGTATTTTAGTTAATATTACCGCTGGCATGGATATCAGTATCGATGAATTTGAGACTGTTGGTAATGCGGTTAAAGGCTTTGCCTCTGAAAATGCAACGGTTGTTGTTGGTGCAGTAATTGATCCTGAAATGACTGATGAGCTACGCGTAACTGTTGTGGCAACGGGCATTGGCGCTGAAGTACAGCCTGATATTAAATTAGTTAAGCCTGAAGAAGTTGTGGCAAAACCATCACAGCCAATTCATGCTCAAACACCAGAGCTTGAAGAAGAAGAGCCGATGGCTGCTGCCGTGAATAGTCAACCGCAAACGACTAGCAGTGGTGGTTTAGATTACTTAGATATTCCGGCATTTTTGCGTAAGCAAGCCGATTAATTTGTGATTAAGTTTATCGTTGTATGATGCATTAGGTTACGCTAAGTAGTAAACTCAGTGTAAGCTTAAAGCAAAAGAAAAATGTCGATGGGCTCACTTTCTTGGCATGAAATCAAACGCTCGTTTGTTAAACAGTGTGGTTTTATGCTAGAATGCGGCCGTAATAAACGCTGAATTCAAAAAGGTTGCTAATTATTATGATTAAGCAAAGAACATTGTCGAAAGAAATCAATGCGATAGGCGTTGGTCTTCACTCGGGTAACAAAGTTAACCTAGTGATGAAGCCTGCTCCTGTTAATACGGGTATTGTTTACCGTCGCACTGACTTATCACCAAGTGTAGATATTCCAGGTGATGGAATGCTAGTACGTGAAACAACGCTTTGTACTTGTTTAATTGATGATCTGGGTAATAAGATATCGACCGTTGAGCATATCTCAGCAGCCCTTGCTGCCTTTGGTGTTGATAATGCCATTATCGAAGTGGATGCGCCTGAAATTCCAATTATGGATGGCAGTGCGAGTCCTTTTGTTTTTCTTTTACAATCAGCTGGTGTACAAGAGCAAAACTCTCCTAAACGCTTTATTCGAATCAATAAAAAGATTCGTGTAGAAGATGGCGATAAATGGGCCGAATTCGTTCCTTATGACGGCTTTAAAGTTGACTACGCTATCGACTTTGCACACCCTGAAATTAGCAATACCAAGCAACATTTAACGATGGATTTCTCTCGTGCGTCTTTTGTTCATGAGATCTCGCGCGCCCGAACTTTTGGCTTTATGAGTGATATCGAATTACTTCGTGCTAATAATCTTGCCCTCGGTGGGAGCATGGAAAATGCGGTAGTATTGGATGAATACCGTATTCTAAATCCAGATGGGCTGCGCATCGATGATGAGTTTGTTAAGCATAAAGTGCTTGATGCACTAGGTGATTTATACCTTGCTGGCCACAGTATTATTGGTGAATTTAGAGCCTATAAAGCGGGCCACCACATCAATAATTTATTGGTGCGTGAGATGTTAGCACAACAGCATGCTTACGAGATGATCACCTATGAAGGTGAAGCTAAGTCGCCAATATGTTACGGCGAACCAGCTTTAGCTTAAAAAATATAAATAATTCACGGAAGAATTAATCAACGCCTAGCCAATGCCGCTAGGCGTTGTAGTTTTTGGGCTAGCTCCGGCGGAGAATGCTCAGCCAGTGCCGCTAAGTGTTCTGCCGTTTGTGCTGAAATTTTACGGGAGTTTGCTTTCAGTGGCTCCGGTTGCACAAACAAACTTGGGTTGACTTTAATTTCAATGCTGATGAGCGTCGGCAAGATGCTGCTGCGCAACTCGCTTAGTAGATTTGAACGTAGTTGTGTTAATCGAGTGGACCAAACACCAGAAGCAACTTCGATAACCAAAATTCCTTGACGTAAATTAGCCACACGACAATATTCGTCACTACCCGGAAGTAGTTCGCTTGTTAAAATTTGGTTGATTTCTTGGAGTTTTTCAGATTTTTGTTGTATTTTAGCAAGCTGACCGGAACTCTTCGTTATATCATCGATAAGATTTGGACGGTGGCGTTGATCCATAATGCGCCTCAACATGTTAGATTGAGTGAGATTTAAGTATGAGTGTAGCAACTAACCACACGACAGACCATCAAAATAATTTCCGCTTTGGTTGGCAATTACGCCTAACCCCGAAGCGTATCTGTAGTTTCGTGATTGTTCAGGGACTACTGCTTGGTAGTTGTGCGTTACTTACTTATCAGTTTTTTGTTAAGCCCTCTAGTGTTAATCAAGATATTGTAAATAAACGTGGCTATGTGAGTGAACAAAGCGAACAAGTTGCCCAACTTAAGCAAGATACTCAACTACAGCTTGGGATCTTGGCCCAACGAATGGGGACCTTAACAGCAAGAATGAACCGCATCGACGCGTTGGGTGAACGCCTAGCTAAAAACGCCGACTTTAAAGAATTTAACTTTTCCCATTTACCTGCCGTTGGTGGGCCAAGCAATGTGGCAAGCTTGTCACAAAGCAGTGAACTTAGTGCGCTACTAGGGCAAATGGATAATGTACTAGCTCACCTTGATACGCAGCAAGATCAATTGGCGACGCTTGAACATAT
Source organism: uncultured Gammaproteobacteria bacterium (assembly GCA_937139475.1). Taxonomy (GTDB): domain Bacteria; phylum Pseudomonadota; class Gammaproteobacteria; order Enterobacterales; family Psychrobiaceae; genus Psychrobium. The sequence continues at coordinate 80,348 of CAKZQF010000203.1, forward strand.
GATGCTTAATCATGATATTGACGATGATAGTCGGATTGAAGGAAGGCCAATAAAACGCGGCTGGATGTCGTCACTATTTGGCATGCGAAATGATCCTTTCAATGGGCGGCTTACCATGCACAAAGGTGTTGATTTCGCTGGCACTGAAGGCGCTCCCGTGATGGCGACAGGGGCCGGGGTGGTTAGCTGGGCTGGAGAGCGTTCTGGTTATGGCCTGCTGGTTGAAGTTGATCATGGTGGTGGTTTAAAGACTCGCTATGGTCACGCCAAAGAAATTTTAGTAAGTGTCGGAACCGTCGTCACAAAAGGGCAGAAACTCGCCCTTATGGGAAATACAGGTCGTTCGACTGGTCCCCATGTACATTATGAAGTGCTTACCAAGGAACGTCAGGTAAATCCACGTAAATACATTTACCGTTAAAGGCCGCTTAATCTCGCAACCTGGCCATTAAGTGACAGGTTGCCGAGCTTCCCCCTAGTAATTTTAGAATTCGTCCCCATATAAATTGTGTTATCGCAATTGTTATACAAAATAATCAAGATAAGCTTGCTTTAGGGCTATCTTATCAACCGTAAATAAATAATAATAAGCTGCGAATTTTATACCAATTGCATTGTTTTGTTTTACTGCTCTTTGGGGCTTAAAACGGTACAACAAATCAATGTGATGGGTGGAAATAAAAGATAATTTGTAGTGGATACAAATAACAAAATAATCATAAAAATGGTCACGTAGATGTTAACAAAGATTTTTACTTCAATATTTGGCAGCAAAAATGATCGTACGCTTAAAAAGCTACGTAAAGTTGTTGTATTAGTGAACGAGTTAGAGAAAGAGATTGAAGCGCTTTCTGATGATGAACTTAAACAAAAAACCGCTCAATTTAAAGAGCAGCTAGCGGCAGGGAAGTCAATTGACGATATCTTGCCAGAAGCATTTGCTGTGGTACGTGAAGCAAGTAAGCGTGTATTTGAAATGCGCCATTTCGATGCCCAGTTAATTGGTGGTATGGTACTTCAGTCAGGTCGCATTGCCGAGATGCGTACCGGTGAAGGTAAAACATTAACCGCGACACTCCCTTCTTACCTAAATGCATTAACGGGTAAAGGCGTTCATGTTATTACCGTGAATGATTACCTAGCGACACGTGATGCTGACTGGAGTCGTCCGTTGTTCGAATTTTTAGGTATGACTGTTGGTTGTGCCATTGCAGGCATGGGGCACGAAGAGAAGCAGCAGGCTTATAACAGCGATATCACTTATGGCACCAACAATGAGTTTGGTTTTGATTACTTGCGCGACAACATGGCGTTCTCGCCAGAAGAGCGAGTGCAGCGTCCATTGAATTTCGCGGTAATCGATGAAGTTGACTCAATCCTGATTGATGAGGCTCGTACCCCGCTTATCATTTCTGGTGCGGCTGAAGATAGCTCTGAATTATATCGTCAAATTGACAAGATAATTCCGGAGTTGAACAAGCAGGATGAGGAAGATACAGAAGAACATATTGGTGATGGCCACTATACGGTTGATGAAAAAGCCAAGCAGGTTCACCTAACAGAAACTGGTCAAATTTTTGTTGAAGAGTTATTGCAGCAAAAAGGCTTAATGTCAGAAAACGATTCTTTGTTCTCGGCAGCTAACATCAGCTTACTGCATCATGTTAATGCCGCATTGCGCGCGCATATCTTGTTTGAACGTAATGTTGACTACATCGTTAAAGACGGCGAAATCATTATTGTTGATGAGCACACTGGCCGTACCATGCCTGGTCGTCGTTGGTCTGAGGGCTTGCATCAAGCGATTGAAGCATTAGAGCAAGTTGAGATTCAAAATGAGAACCAAACCTTAGCTTCAATCACATTCCAAAACTATTTCCGTTTGTATGAAAACCTTTCGGGGATGACAGGTACAGCTGATACGGAAGCATTTGAGTTCCAACATATTTACGGACTTGACACGGTCGTAATTCCAACTAACCGTCCGATGGTTCGTAATGATATGGCTGATTTAATTTATATGTCAGCACAAGAGAAATATGAAGCAATCATTGAAGATGTTAAGGCATGTCAGGAGCGTGGACAGCCTTCGTTAGTTGGTACTATTTCGATTGAGTCTTCAGAGTATTTATCTGAACTATTGAAGAAAGAAAAGATTGAGCATAGCGTGCTAAACGCTAAGTTCCATCAGCAGGAAGCACAAATTATTGCCAGCGCAGGTGAATTGGGCCGTGTAACCATTGCAACGAACATGGCAGGCCGTGGTACCGATATCGTACTTGGTGGTAACTGGCAAGTTGAGGTTGATAAGCTTGATAATCCAAGTGAGGCTCAAATTAGTGAGATTAAAGCCAAGTGGCAAATCGAGCATGATAAAGTATTAGCCGCCGGTGGTTTATACATTCTAGGTACAGAGCGCCATGAGTCACGACGTATCGATAACCAGTTACGTGGTCGTGCTGGTCGTCAAGGTGATGCTGGTGCATCACGGTTCTATCTTTCGATGGAAGATAGCTTGATGCGAATTTTCGCTTCAGAGCGCATGACGGGCATGATGAAAAAGCTTGGCATGGAACATGGCGAAGCGATTGAGCATCCATGGGTAAACCGCGCGATTGAAAATGCACAACGTAAGGTAGAAGGTCGTAACTTCGATATTCGTAAGCAACTGCTCGAGTATGATGATGTGGCCAACGATCAACGTACTGTTATTTACGAGCAACGTAACGAGTTGATGGATGAAGCGGATGTTTCTGAAACGATAAACAACATTCGTACTGACGTTGTGGAAAATACAATTTCTCAATACATTCCTTTCCAGTCGCTAGAAGAACAATGGGATGTTGAAGGGTTAGAGCAGCGCTTAAAAGATGACTTCCTTATCGACATGCCAATCGCTAAGTTGCTTAAAGAAGACGATTCGCTTCACGAAGAAAATTTACGTGAAAAAATCCAGGAAGTGGTTGCGCAGTCGTATCAAGCGAAAGAAGAGCTGGTTGGTGCAGATGTATTACGCCAGTTTGAAAAAGCAGTTATGTTACAAACGCTTGACGGTTTATGGAAAGACCATTTGGCAGCAATGGACCATTTACGCCAAGGTATTCA
>CAKZQF010000204.1 GCA_937139475.1 uncultured Gammaproteobacteria bacterium
CTTAGCTAACGGAACAGATCTTAACGAGCACAGCCAACGAGAATTGAGTCTAGCGGCGAGATGGCTTCATGAAAGACCAAGTAAGATGCTAGGCGATGACACACCTGCGCAACGAATTAACCAATGTGTTGCATCGAACGGTTGAATCCACAGCCAACTTTAGGCACTGCGCTGTGAATCTCTACCCAGCTTTCCCCTTCAGTCCGATCGAGACAGTCTATAATGAAGTAGATGAGTTTTAACTTGCCTATGAGCACTGCAGTTGTATTAATTCAGATACAGGGCCAAGCCCACATATTATTGGCGAAATAAGATTTTTTGTTAAGTTGGCTATCGATAATGTTTTGAAGCGATTTTCACCTAATTGCTGATTAAGTCAAAGGGGAAGCAGCCTGTGAAAATGATTTTCCATCAAATTAGCACTGAAAGAGGGTGCCAATCATACTTAATTGGTTGCAAAGAGACATGTGCGGCGATCATTATTGACCCAGAGATCACTAAAATAGAACATTACCTTGCGCTTGCGGCGCAAGATGGTTTGAGAATTCACTATCTCCTGGATACTCATACCCATGCTGACCACTTCTCTGCAAGTCAAAGCTTTGCTCGTCAAATAGGTGTCCCAATCATCATGCATCGCAACAGCGGGGCTCCTTTTGTCGATATGCGAGTAGATGACGGGGAAACTATTATCGTGGGAGAATTAAGGCTAAGAGTCATGCACACACCGGGACATACGGAAGATTCGATGTGCATTATATTACCAGACCGTGTTCTGACAGGGGACACGCTACTTATTGGGGCTACTGGCAGAACAGATCTTCCGACTGGGGATCCCGACCAACTATATGACAGCCTGTTTAATGGCTTACTTAAGCTAAACCCAACACTTAAAGTATATCCTGGACACGATTACAAACATCGAGGGTACTCTACAATCGCACGGGAATTGGCTGAAAATCCGCGATTGAAAAAGAACAATCGCGCCGAGTTTGTTGAACTCATGCAAACTTTAAATTTAAGCATGCCTACCCACCTGACAGAGGCATTACGGACTAATCTTAGCGGTGGCAAGACGGTGGAACAATTGATTTCTGAGGCCGCGGAAAAAGTGTCCTTCATGGCCATTGAAGAGGTAAATAATCGCATTCAGTCCGCCGCCCCTGATATTCTTCTACTAGATGTACGTGAACGTGATGCCTTTGAACAAGGGCATATTGCTGGCGCAATGTCTATTCCAAGAGGTCAGCTTGAACTACGAGCCAATGACCAACTGACCGATCCGACTCAGCGGATTGTGGTCTATTGTGAATTTGGAAAGATATCTACGCTTGCTGCCGCTACCCTTAGAGAGATGGGCTTTAGTCGGGCTGTGGCACTTGATGGAGGGTTAAGAGTCTGGAGGGAATCAGGATACCCCCTCGAATCGGAAAAGAAAAACTAGTTGTTTTAATTCGCTGGGGGCAGGCCTTGGGTTGTGCATATAAAATTTTAACAAAATTTAAGGTTGCTGTGTAACGACCTAGATAAAGCGATATCACTTGGGCTGATACCAAAGTTAGAATTTGAAGAAAATTAGCTGGGATTAATGAGGCTGATAATTGAGCATCCTAAAAAATATTGCCAATCAAGTTAACAGCCAGTTTTCTCAGTACGAAGCTGCCGCTTTTTTATTCTCTTTTTCACTAGTGTGCGTATGCCGCCACCCACAGCACCACAGATGCCACTAAATACTATTAACACTACACTGGTTAACGAGAAGTCACCAACAGCCGTCGAGCCAAACAGTGAAAAACCGCCGACGAGTGTACCAACGATGGCACCATTCAGCACCTCCTTTTGGCCTGCCATTAAAGCGGTAACATAGCCACCTAAGCTCATGGTGCAGCAAAAAGTCACAAAGCCGAAGACAAAATAAATCTGGCTTCTGTTAGCAATAAAGAAATCAATATTTCCGGCATAAGTACCTGTATAGGCTGAGGAGTAAGTAAAAACTACGAGGTTAAGCAAGCCGATGATTAAAGTAGCAAAAAAGCCTGCGATTAATGATTTCCAATCCATACTGAACTCACAAATAGTTGGTATGAGAAGAGTCTACCCGTACACCGGCATAACTAACCTTGAGCTAAGTCAATGCCAGTAGCAGAACCTTTGACAATCACCCAAATGCCGCTATCTAAAGGGGCATTTGCTATGCAACTGACCACTAGTTAAATCACCGCATCTCTGTTATGCGGGGTTGTCCAGTCCTGCTGATGCGCTATCGGCACGATACCGTAGGGGTTTAGCGATAGGTGACTGGCGTAATAATGGCGTTTAATATGTGCCTGGTTAACCGTTTTGGCTATATTTGGCATTTGGTATAACTCCAACATAAAGTTATAGAGATTGTGGTATTGCTCTATTAACCTCAAGTTACACTTAAAGTGGGTATGATAAACAGAGTCAAAACGCACTAAGGTCACCCATAAACGCCAATCGGCTTCGGTAAGTTCTCCGCCGGTCAAATAGCGACTATGCGCTAATATATGTTCAACTTTATCAAGTGCATCAAATAACGCTTTTACGTTTTTATCGTAGGCCTCTTGAGTTGTTGCAAAACCGCTTTTGTAAACACCATTATTAATGTTGTGGTAAACCAGCTCGTTTAGTTCATCAATATCTGATTGTAAATGTTCAGGGTAAAAGTCTAATGTGTTACCGGTAATGTCATTAAATGCGGTATTAAACATACGAATGATTTCAGATGATTCATTGTTCACAATCAGGTTGTTCTTTTTATCCCATAAAATAGGTACGCTGTTAACGCCGCTATAATCAGGATCTTGGGCCAGATACTTTTCGGCAATATATTCATCACCGTATAAATCGTCGCCGGTGGTACCGTAAAGCTTTGCTGATTCGTCATTATGTTTAAAGCGCCAACCGTTTTGATGCATATCAGGGTGAACAACGCTAACGGTTATTAACTCTTCCAAGCCTTTTAGTTGGCGAAAAACTAATGTGCGGTGTGCCCAGGGACAGGCAAGTGACACAAATAAGTGGTAACGGTCTGCTTCAGCTTTAAACCCAGCACGTCCACTGATACCTGCACTGCCATCGGGGGTTATCCAATTTCTAAATTGTGAGGCTTGTCGTTGATATTCGCCATTTTTAATACTGCTATTCCAGTTGTTTTTAACTGCTGTCATCTTGATTCTCTCTGCAATAAATGGTTGATAAATTAAATAGGCTTTGGCTTTTTCATTTCAATAATAATGAAATGAGCATGTCTACCTTTTAGCGAAAACTTTAGTTTTGCAGGCTCAGTTAACTCCAGTGAGTCCCTTTCCATAAGCGCTGGCAAGCCCTCTATATGGATGCTGCCTTCAACACTGTTGATGTAAGCTTGTCTGCCTGGCTTTAGTTCAAACTCAACCAGTGCTCTTGAATCTGTTAACTCTGAAACATAAAAATTGACATCAGCATTGATATATAAGGGTGATGTCTCTTTATTATTAGGATTACCAACAATATGCAGTAACTTGTTTTCTCTATCTTTGAGTTCAAAGCCCTGATGATTGTAACGAACCTTGCCACCACGTTTAGGTGGTGTTACCCAAATTTGTAAGAATCGACACCAGTCATTTTGTTTGTTCATTTCTGAATGCCATACGCCTGAGCCAGCGGATATCGCCTGTACATGCCCTCGACCAATGGTTTCTTCTTTCTGTGTCACACTATCCCAATGGGTTAACTTGCCTTTGACCACATAACTAATAATTTCCATACTTTGGTGTGGGTGGCGGCCAAAGCCGCTTTGTGGTTTAACATCATCATCATTAAATACCCGTAGCGGACCAAACCCCATACGCGTTGGATCGTAATAGTTAGCAAACGAAAAATGAAACCGTGTGTTGGCTGGGTGCATATGACTGCTCGGTAAATAATGCAGCTCTGATGCGCTAATTTTGTGATGTGCTGTGTTCATAATATGTCTCACTGCTCTAATAATATTACGAAAGTAGAACGGTACGAGCACCGCTCTGCTTTGTTCCCCTGACTAAGCGAAACGCTTTGCTAATAAGTTATCTAGCGATAGCTTGCCTGCGCCGCTAAACATCAATGAAACTGATGCTGCCAATAACGCCAGGCCAAATTCGTAACCGTTGTCTGTCATAAATAAGCCGTTAGCAAAGTGCACACTAAAGATGGCGACAACCATGGTGATGCTAAGCATTAATGCCGCTGGGCGAACTAACAAGCCAATTAATAAGGCTAAGCCACCAAAGAATTCCGCGCTGCCTGCTAGTAAAGCCATGGCATACCCCGGCGCCAAGCCAATTGACTCCATCCATTGACCTGTGCCCTCTAGGCCATAACCACCAAACAAGCCGAATAATTTTTGTGCACCATGCGCTATAAAAATAATAGCAATAGGTAATCTAAGTGCTAAGGTTGAAAATCCTGCGTTTGTTGATACTAAATTTTTGATTGATTTAATGTTCATAATATTGCTCCTAAGTAATGTTTAATTCGCTGTATTTGTTCAATGGAGCTATTATATTTAAAGCGATTAATGAATAATAACGATCAAATTTGATTTGTTAGTTCAAAAAGGTTGATGTATGAATTCCCCGATAACACTCGATGCACTAAAAGTGCTTGATGCAATAGAGCGTAAAAAAAGTTTTGCGGCAGCCGCAGATTCACTTTTTCGTGTGCCATCTGCTGTTTCATATACAGTGAATAAATTAGAAGAAGATCTGGGTGTTGCTTTGTTTGATAGAACAAGGCGCAAAGCGGAGTTAACACCCATCGGGAGAATGTTGATTGACCAAGGACGTTTAATTCTTAAAGCAACAGACGAACTAACACATATGGCTCAACAATCGGCCCATGGCTGGGAGGCAGAACTGCGTATTTGTATCGATAGTGTTTTATTATTTCAGCCTATTTATACGTTAATCGCTCAATTTCAAAAAGAACACCCTTGGATAAATATTAAAGTATCAGAGGAAGTTTTGGGTGGTACTTGGGATTCGCTTGTTGCCAATAATTCAGATTTGATTATTGGCGCAACTGGTGAGCCTTATAGTAGTGAGTTTAACGCTTACTCGCTCGGTAATATTGATTTTGTCTTCGCGGTCGCTAAAGACCACCCGTTGGTTAATGAACCCTTACCAATTTCTGAGCAGTTAATTAAACAATATTCATCGATTGTTGTCGCCGATAGCTCTCGCCATATACCCACTCGTTCGGTAGGCTTACTTGATGGCCAGGTGAGGATCACCGTACCAACAGTTCAAAAAAAGATAGATGCTCACCTGCAAGGCATCGGCGTTGGCTTTCTTCCCGTTCACCGGATTAAAAATGAACTTAAATCAGGAGCACTTGTTGAGTTACAACTTGCAAACTATGAAAGTCGAAATAGTGAATTAAGCATAGCTTGGCGAAAAGACAACCAGGGCAAAGCATTGGCTTGGTTTATTGAAAAAACACAAGAAATATCAGATGAACTGATAGGTACAAAATAAAAAAGCCTATCAGTTGATAATAGTGAGTCTAATGTTTGCTCTGTAGGCAGGGAAATCGTGTGTTGATAACTGGCCCTTGGTACGTATGCTAGCCAATCAATTGTTAAAGCACAGGTATTAAACTAAATTACACTTTTAATATGAAGCTAGGCGAACCAAACTAAGGCTAGTTTCCGCAGATTGAGTTTCTACACATCAAGGAGTCATTATGAGTCGCGTTCTAGTGCCAAGTACAAGTCCCTATGCTGCTAAGCTGGGTTTTTCGCGTGCTGTAAAGGTCGGTAATTTCATCTCTGTTGGAGGAACTGCTCCTATTGATGATAACGGAAATACGGTGGGTATCAATGACCCAGCGCTTCGAACAAGGCAATGTATTAAAACGATTGAGCTGGCGCTTAAAGAAGGTGGTGCCACACTAAATGACGTTGTTAGAACACGTATGCTTCTTACTAATATTGAACACTGGAAAGAGGTGGCAGAGGTGAGAGGTGAATTTTTTAAAGATATACTTCCTGTCGATACCGTAATGGAAGTTAGTAAATTTATTAATCCAGAATGGTTAATCGAAATAGAAGTTGATGCGGTAGTGCAGCCTTGATTTATAGCAGGCTGCTAAAGCTCGTCTACCAACTCAATTGCACCATAGCAGAGCATTAACACCAAGTTACAGCGTCCGTTTAGAGTCGATACCCTTTGCAGGTAAATTCCCCAAAGGCATAGTATTGCCATTAACAGGCATTAGTTTTAAAGGCTACGGTCAACTTAACTACAACCAGGCGAGTGCTTCTTCTCTGTCGGTAAATATTTGAATATCCAATTCCACTGGTCTTGGGACATTAAGTGCGAGATCAGCGCCAAGCCTTGCCTTTCGTGAGGGGGCAAATACGGCCATTTTTTCCAGCTGCGCTAATGTGCCACACTGAACCATCGCATCAAACTTTGTTGAATAGGAATTAACTTTAGTGATTAACAATGAAAACGAATTAGCAAAATGTGTTAGCAGACACTGATGAAATTCTGTAACCATCACCGTATCTATTTCAACACCTTCATTAACAATGACCTCAGCAAGGTCATTTCGTAGGATGATTATTTTTCCAAAAGATATTTCGTAATATTCCATTATTATCCTATAAAGCTGATACAAGAGTGAATTTCTTGTTTTATCTACATAATTCTTAGTGAATTATAAGGCGGCCGTCATTGACCTTAAGTGTTAAAAGGATCCTATCTAAAACTTTTTAATGTCGCAAGTGCAAAGTTAGCGCGCTAATTTTGCTTTGAAACTGTAGAAGTCTTATATATAGAAACTGAAAGATAAAGCGAGAGGTTATGAGCAATGATAAATGCCCTCAAGAATTTAAAGATGAAGTGGTTCGACAGGTGGTTATTAATGGTTATTCGGTAACTGATGTCGCTAGATACGCAGGTATGTCTGATCAGTCCCTGCTTTTTGCCAGTCAAGGGTAGATACGTATTGATAAAATCAATAATCAATAATCAATAATCAACAATCAATAATGAATATTTATGCCTTCAAATAAATGTGTTAAGCATTTTTCGTTCATCATAATAGATTTTATGTTTGGCTCAAGCAACCAGAATCAGCCCGTGCAGTATATTGAGATGTTTTACAATCGAAAGCGATTACATAGCCATGCTGGTCATCCATCCCCTGATGGATACGAACAACAGTATATAACCGGAAGCTAGGTGTTTATTGAGTCGGGATTAGATCAAACTGCGACGCATTAGTGGCGTAATTTTGAACAATGTTGGATGCTACTAAAGAAAGTTCTTGATATCCTGAGCTAAACTTAAATTATGGCAAAGGTAGTGCTTGTCAGAATGAACAGGCTTTTGTGCGGTATTGAGCATTATTTTTAATAAACGAAGACAACGCTGAGAAAAAAGTCCATACTAACCCACTTTGATTGACCCAAAGGTGTTGCTAAAAGCTTGTAACCTTATGAGAATAGTAATACTTTAATCTTAATAGTAATAAATAGTGCTTAGTTTTTAGGAGCCACAAGTGATAAATGTTTTTTTAGTCGATGACCATGAATTAGTACGTACTGGGATCAAGCGTCTGCTTGAAGATGTACGTGGCATCAAAGTCGTTGGCGAAGCAGATTCTGGCGAAAGTGCCGTGCAATGGTGCCGTAATAACGATACGGACATTGTATTAATGGATATGAACATGCCAGGGATCGGTGGGATAGAAGCAACACGTCGTTTATTAAGATTAAACCCTGATGTAAAAGTAATAGTGATAAGTATTCATGGTGAAGAACCGTACCCAACCAAAGTGATGCAAGCAGGAGCCGCTGGTTATTTGACTAAAGGTGCCGCACCAATGGAAATGATTAATGCAATTCGCCAGGTAAAAACAGGTCAACGCTACCTGTCTCCTGAAATTGCTCAACAAATGGCGTTGAGTAAATTTAAGCCGGCTGAAGATAATTCATTTCAAGCATTATCAGAGCGTGAATTACAAATAATGATGATGATAACAACCGGTCAAAAAGTTAATGATATTTCAGAGCAATTGAGCCTTAGCCCTAAAACCGTTAATTCTTATCGATATCGTTTATTTAGTAAGCTGGAAGTCAGTGGTGATGTTGAATTAACCCATCTAGCCATTCGTCATGGTATCTTAGATACCGAGAAGCTATAGTAGTCATTGCCAGCAACGCTATACTATTGAACACCATGTTTGATCACGAATCCTTTCTAAAGAACGTCAGCAATGAAGCCGGCGTTTATCGCATGTTTGATGCCGATGATGTGGTCATCTATGTTGGCAAAGCAAAAAATCTCAAAAAACGTCTCGCCAGTTATTTTCGTAGCAATATCACCAATGGCAAAACTCGAGTATTAGTTAGCAAAATAGCTGATATTAAAGTGATCATCACGGCGACTGAAACCGAAGCGCTGATCCTGGAAAATGATTTAATTAAGTACCACATGCCAAAATACAATGTGTTGCTTAGGGACGATAAGTCCTACCCGTTTATATTTATTTCTGAGCATAAACATCCTCGTATAACCACCCATCGCGGTGCCAAAAAGGCTAAAGGCCGTTATTTTGGGCCTTACCCGAACAGTGGGGCGGTAAGGGAAAGCCTGCACTTAATGCAAAAAATCTTTCCGATTAGGCAATGTGAAGATGCGTACTATCGCAATCGCTCTCGCCCTTGCTTGCAATACCAGTTAAAACGGTGCCTTGCACCTTGCGTTGAAGGTAAGGTGAGTGATAGTGATTACGACAATGAAGTGAAGCTGGTGAAAATGTTTTTGTCGGGTGATAGCAAAGAAGTGTTGAGTCAAATTGTCGAACAAATGGACAAGGCGAGTATGACGCTAAACTTTGAAGCGGCAGCACGTTATCGCGATCAACTTACCGCCTTACGCAAAGTTCAAGAGCAGCAGTGGATAAACTCTGACCAAACGGATGTTGATGTCGTGGGCTTTCATTATCAGCATGGCATTGCTTGTTTTCATTTGCTGTTTATTCGTAACGGTAAAGTACTTGGCTCACGCAGTTACTATCCCAAGATTCCCAAGCATACCGAGGAGTCGGAACTCTACAGTGCTTTTATCCTGCAGTTTTATTTAAATAATAACGCCGGGCGCCAGATTCCGCGTCAGATCCTCCATAGTAGTGGGGATCTTGATAATAGTGCGATTGCACAAGCATTAAGCCAAGAAGCGCAATATAAAGTCTCACTTCATGCCAATACGAGAGGAGAGCGCGCTAAGTTGGTGGAAATGGCACAACGCAATGCGCGCATTGGCCTAGAAAGTAAACTGGCTCAAAAGGGCACACAGCTCCAGCGTGTTACGGCACTTGAAAAGGCCTTGGATAGTGACCAGTCAATTAAACGGATGGAATGTTTTGATATTTCCCATACCAGTGGTCAGCAAACGGTCGCCTCGTGTGTAGTATTTGATCGTGAAGGCCCCGCCAAGGCACAGTACCGCAAGTTTAATATCGAAGGTATCACAGGTGGTGATGACTACGCTGCTATGAATCAAGCATTATCACGTCGCTTTGCCAATGTCAGTGACGCCGAATTGGTGCCGGATATTTTGTTTATTGATGGCGGCAAGGGACAGTTGAGCGAAGCCGAAGCTGTGATTTCAAAATATCAAGATACATTACCTAAAATGCCGTTATTGGTTGGTGTTGCAAAAGGGGAGAGCCGCAAGCCCGGTCTTGAGACATTGATGCTTGGTTATACTCGAGAAGTCATTCCACTGCCAAATGATAATCCTGCCTTACATCTTATTCAGCATATTCGAGATGAATCACATCGTTTTGCCATCACTGGGCACCGTGCTCGTCGCGCCAAGGTAAAAAATACGTCAACACTTGAACATGTGCCAGGGGTTGGCCCAAAGCGTCGTCAGGCCTTAATAAAGTACTTAGGTGGCATGCAGGGTTTGAAACAAGCAAGCGCCGATGAAATCGCTAAGGTTCCCGGAATCAGTCAAGAACTCGCGCAAGTTATATTTGATAGTTTAAAACACTAGTGGATGTTTTATCGCCAGTTATCCAGTCGTGTTGGCATCGGGTTTGTATTACTGTGCGCTTTAGGGCAACATAAGGGCACATTCAATTAGTTAGCTTGCCACGATGCCTTTAACCATTCCAAATATGTTAACCCTATTACGGGTTGTTTTAATTCCCGTTTTTCTCGCTTCTTTTTTTGCGCCTACTGAGCATCGCTATTTAATCGCCGCCTTTATTTTTTGGTTTGCTGCTGGCACGGACATGCTCGATGGTTATTTAGCAAGAAAACTGAATCAAAGTACAAAATTTGGTGCATTTTTAGACCCTGTTGCGGATAAAGTCATGGTATGTGGGGCTTTGGTCTTGCTAAGCCAGGATTATAATAGCGTGTGGATGACGGTGCCTGCGATTATCATGATATCTCGAGAAATCATTATTAGTGCATTACGCGAATGGATGGCTGAATTGGGCAAACGGGGAATTGTTGCCGTGTCTATTTGGGGAAAAATTAAAACCGCAGCTCAAATGTTAGCTATTATTGCACTTTTATCTCGCTACAATGAGTTTGTAATCAATATCGGCTATGGATTATTGGCTATTGCAACGGCGTTAACGATCTCTTCTATGGTTAGTTACCTGTGGGCTGCGACTCATAGCTTAAAGCAAGAGGCATAAATCTGATTGATTTTAGGCCAGATAGCGTTAAAGTTGTTCTTTTCGTTGGATAATTGGCCAAGTGAAACAAAAAGATAAAAAACATTGTTGACTCCCCTTAATAAATCATTAGAATGCGCTGCATCGGATGACAACAACGAACCACAAAAAACGTAGTTCACTTGAAGTTAAACGATGTTTGTAAATTGAAGTGCGACTTTAGCTCAGCTGGTAGAGCGCGACCTTGCCAAGGTCGAGGTCACGAGTTCGAACCTCGTAAGTCGCTCCAAATTTACAGAAGATATCGGCGGGTTGGCAGAGTGGCCATGCAGCGGATTGCAAATCCGTCCACCTCGGTTCGACTCCGGGACCCGCCTCCATTATCTTGTAATGGATATGATATCTAAAAAAACACTGTGTCGCCCGGGTGGTGGAATTGGTAGACACAGGGGATTTAAAATCCCCCGCCTTCGGGTGTGACGGTTCAAGTCCGTCTCCGGGCACCAACATGGTGTATATGTTAACGATGCCAGTCGTTATCATAAAGATACAAAATGCGACTTTAGCTCAGCTGGTAGAGCGCGACCTTGCCAAGGTCGAGGTCACGAGTTCGAACCTCGTAAGTCGCTCCAATTTGAATGTTTCCTGTCATTCATAATTGACCACAGATTTGTCTTGTTTAAGATAGACAAACATCCGTTGCCCGGGTGGTGGAATTGGTAGACACAGGGGATTTAAAATCCCCCGACTTCGGTTGTGACGGTTCAAGTCCGTCTCCGGGCACCACCTTATCTCTTTATTTAAATCTTCAAGCCAATTTTCTAAAATATTTCCATAAAATAATTTTCTTCTGTGCTTTGCAAAGTAAGCTACTCATAACTATTGTGTTAATGATTTTTCCTACGGCTGGAATTAATTGTATGCTCAGGTTACCCTTAGTCAATTAGGGAAAGGGTGTAATAGACTGATGATGCGTTTAATATTGTGGTTAATTTTTGGTTTTCTACCGGCTGTAGTATTGGCGCAACGGTATGAGCTACCTGATAATGGTAGTAAATTGATTGGGCAAGTACAAGTGCACCAGGTCAAGCAAGGGGAGTACTTTGACTTGATCGCCAAACAATATAATGTCGGTATGCTCGCACTGATGGCAGCGAATCCTAATATTGACCCATTTCTACCGGCCGTTGGTCAACTGCTAACAATTCCAAGTCATATGTTGCTACCTGATGCTCCAAGGCGAGGTATCGTGGTTAACCTACCGGAATTGAGACTCTATTATTACCCAAAAGACAGTAATGAAGTCCATGTTTTCCCGGTTGGCATTGGCCGGATTGGACGGGAGACACCGCAAATGAACTCAAAAGTTAAGGTGAAAATTCCTAATCCAAGTTGGACGCCGAGTCCCAAATTACGCCAAGAGTATTTGGCTAAATATGCTAAACCGTTGCCAGCGATTGTGCCTGCTGGTCCGGATAATCCGCTAGGGAAATATGCCATGCAACTTGCCCATGGTAGGGGAAACTACCTTATTCACGGCACTAATCAAAATTTTGGTATTGGCATGAGAGTGAGCTCCGGTTGTATTCGGCTATATCCTCAAGATATTAAATGGTTGTTCGACAATACTAGCATTGGCGAATCAGTTGTAGTGATAAATCAGACAGTTAAAATTTCATCTGAACCAAATGGAGACAAACTTATCGAAGTGCATTCGCCGTTATCAAAACAAAATGGCCAACTGCCGAAAAAGAAAACGCTGCCACCTAAGTTGACTAATCTTATTAGGCTCGAAGGAGTAGACAGAACGATGGTGGGTCAGGCGTTGGTGTCACAAAGTGGCATGCCCGTTAACTTTGGTATTACTCAATAGTTTAACTTAAAGTAATGGCAACAAACTGCGTTGCCAGAACTGAGTTCTTACTTTTTATAAGAAGCGGCTATATTGTCAATCCGCTCATTTGCGCGCATTGCTTCATCTGCCGCTGCCTTTGCGGCAGACGCTGCCGCTTGTGCGCTTGAGGCGGCCGCTTTAGTATCGGCCGCTAGACTGCTATGCTCGGCTTTTAGCGAGTTGACCTCTGATGATAGCTGATCTACTTTATTGGATAAACTTGCAACACTTTCTTCAAGTGCTGAAGTATTGGCGCAACCACCTAACGTAGCTACGATTGCGATACCTGTCACTGTAAGTAATTTTCTGTTCATGGAAATACCCCTTTAAATGCATTTGGAATCAGTTGTTTTTATGGATAATACAACAATTTAAGTATGTCACAGCTTTTTTTATTTACCAAATATTTAGCAATTTTGATACATTATTATTACATCTTTCGGCGTTCGAATACTTGAATGTCATGGTGTGTACGTTGCTGATTTTTAAAGGCAAAGGTATTACAAAGCAATTAACTTAAGCGGTGTTTATATTATTTACCCATAAACTGCGCACTTTTTGACCTTGGTCAATGCATGTGGTGGTTAAAAAGTAGGCAGTGAATTATACTTTATCTGGTAGTTAAAATTAAATTCAAATGGGAGAGAAATGATGAATATTATTAAACGTAAATCAGAGTTTCCGTCTGTGTTTGATGAAGTGGATGACCTTTTTCAAGGTTTTTTCCGTCCGGTAGCACAGGCAAACCTAACTAATAGTTCTAACCACTACCCAGCAGTGGACATCGACGAAACTGATTCGAATTATCTTCTAATAGCTGAATTACCAGGCTTTGATAAAGAAGATATCAAAGTGTCTTTTCATGATGGGAAGTTAGTGATTAAGGCAGAGCATAAAGAGCAATCGGAGAGTAAAAAAGAAGGGAGCGTGATAAAGGAACGCCGTTTTGGACAATTTTATAGAAGCTTTAATTTTGGCAGCAATGTTAAAGAGAGTGAAATTGTCGCTAACTATGAAAAGGGTTTATTAGAGCTAACAATTCCAAAATCTAATGAGAGTAAAGCGCAAGAAAGACAAATTGAGGTTAACTAACATTTGATGATTTATTGTAGCCTTAATGGCTATAGGGTGTGGATGCCTTGCTCGCCACACTATCCAGTGCTCTTTCAACTGCAGGTATCATAGAAAGAGACAAATCGGAGCTGAAAAATAAGGAAGTAGATATCTATTTGAGTATTTGGGTTAATACGTGCAATTGTTACCGACGATGAAGTTGCTCTGATTTTCTAAGTTGGAATATGTCCGTTGGTTAGAATGCAGTTTAATTCAAAGCATATCAGTTTCTAACCATTATGGAGGAAGTATGAGATATTCAATAGTTTACCTGCTGGCAATAGTCGTCATTGGTTTAGCCGGATGTGATACTGGTCCTAGTTCGACAAGAGGATTTAGTTTGCCAGAGGGCAATGCTGAAAATGGAAAATTGGTTTTTATGAAATACCAATGCCTCGCGTGCCATCAAATGGCTGATGTTGAGCCCTCTGCTGACATTATTGATAACCCTAACCTTTCAGTACGCCTTGGCGGAAAGTCCACTCGAGTAAAAACCTACGCTGATTTACTAACTTCAGTGATAAATCCTTCACATCGGCTAGCCAAAGGCTACCGAAGTAGTGATATTCAAGTTGATGGAGTGTCAAAGATGAAGGTCTATAATGATGTCATGACAGTAACGGAACTGGTTGATTTGGTTACTTTTTTACAAGGGAATTATGAGGTCATTCCTTATACAAGGCCTAATTACCAGTATTACAAATATAAGTAATTTTTAAGCTTACAGTGATTAACTTTAGGAGCAAGAGGATGAGTAAACCACTTTATGTTGTAGCTGTTGATGGCAGTGAATGGGGAGAACGAGCCGCAGCAAGAGCAATTAGCTTAGCTAAAAAAACAGATGCCAAAGTTAAGTTTATAACGGTGATGGATTGGTCAACATTACAGCCGATGATGATCGACAGTGCACCATCACCGTTGTTAGACAAGGAAACTGAAGAGAAGAACACGATAAAGCGAGTGTTAACCCCTTTGCTTGAGAAGTACCATGAGATGGATATTGCATCTGACTTGCTATGGGGAGATCCCGTCGTTGTGATTCTTGAGCAACTTAAGCTTTCTCATGCCAGCATGTTATTTGTTGGCAGAAAAGGGCGCTCACGTTTTGTTGATATCTTACTCGGTAGTGTTGCAAACAAGCTTGCACACCGGGCAGGTGTGCCAATTGTATTAGTTCCTTGACCTTACATAAGTCATTACCGTAGTCATAGACTGGAGACGATAGGTAGTCGTACCTCAAATACACTGCCTTCACCTTCTTTACTTTCGACGAGAATATCGCCCTGATGATCAGTTACAATACCGTAGGCAACTGCCATTCCCATGCCGGTCCCTTGACCCACTGGTTTTGTGGTAAAAAACGGAACAAATATTTGTTTTTTCACTTCCTTGGACATACCACAACCGTTATCCTGAACCCGGATGATAATCGTATCATCCTCGCTGTGGCAGGTTATTTTTATTGTCGGATTAAGCACATCTTTGGTTGCGTGCTTTGCATTAATAATTAAATTGAGAAAGACTTGGTTTAATTCATTTGGGTTGCATAACGTATTGGGCAAAGGTTCTAATGCCAACTGTAGATCGACGGCTCCCTTTAACTCACTATCGATTAATTTTAACGTGCCCTTAATGCCGGTAAGTAAGTCGCTATCAATCATGTCGCTACTTTGGGTTCTTGAAAAACTACTCAAATTGTCAACTATATCACGGACCCGTAATAACCCATCCCCAGTATCCTCTAGCAATCCAACAATGTCATCACTTACGTACGTTAGGTCTTCTTGCTCGATTAATTGGCTGATTGCTTTGCTAGCCTGAGGGTTAAATTGGCCATCAAGGAGCATTGCCTGTGTTAACTTAAATAAATGTTGATAGGATTGTGTATAGGTTACCAAAGTTTCCATATTGCTTAGAACGAATGCTAGCGGGTTGTTAATTTCGTGTGCTATACCCGCTGAAAGGGTCCCCAGCGTCGCTAATTTCTCAGTCTTTAACATTGCTGTTTCACGTTCGCGCAGGGTGACATAGCTTTCGCGTAGCTTTATTTCTTTTTGAAACAGTTGACGAGATTTTTCTTCGAGCAAATGCTCTGCCTTTAGTCTTGCTTTCTTTTCACGCTGGTAGGCTTGTAAATACGGGTTATTCTCTTTATTCATTATAAAAACCTTACGCTTAGCTCACATTTTGGTGCGCCTTGGTGCATGCATACCGGGTGACTAAGCTGGATAGGTGTTTCATAGTGAGAGGCTGCGCCTCTTATCAATCCTTCGGCCAATAAGCAAAGCTTACGCGGTGAATGATAGTACATTACTAGTACATCGCTCGATGGTTCGCTATAAGTAAAAGAGGGGAGGTTTGGGTTGTTATAGAGCTTTTTTACTTCCACATGGATTACTGAATCAATACTTTTAAGGAAGGTCTTTAGATCAGCCGCCCCCTCAATAAAGACTGGATAACGCGCTGCTAATTTTCCAAACAAAAACTCGCCAAAGGTTGCCAGCACTTCTTCAATCGCCAAATTGGTATGCTTAGAGACCGCATGAACGAGAGCAAATAATTTTTCATCGGGATAACTCTCTCCGGCGGTATAGACACCTTCATCATTC
Source organism: uncultured Gammaproteobacteria bacterium (assembly GCA_937139475.1). Lineage (GTDB taxonomy): Bacteria > Pseudomonadota > Gammaproteobacteria > Enterobacterales > Psychrobiaceae > Psychrobium. Next base: position 16,303 of record CAKZQF010000204.1, read on the forward strand.
ATTTCCTGATTTAGGATATCATTCCAAACGGCCATTCCTTTATGCTCTATAACCATTTCTTCGAGAATATTAAATATTACTCCCTTCATAAACTTTCCTTCAGTAGTCGTTGACGTTAATGTTTAAAGTTTATTCAATCTATTCCAGTCTAGCCAATAGTTAGGACAACTTTCAATGACAATAAACCTTAGTTCTCTATCTATTTTATCGAAGTAAAGCCTTTATCCATTGGTTAGCCACTCACGGATAAGGGCCTGAAAAGGCATTGTGATAGAAAGATTAAATGCTTTAAGTTTCTGATTTTATATATTAATCTGATGCTATAGCAACGTTTAACTCTTTATCGGTCAATAAAAAACAATTTCGCGTTAGCAAGTGGAGAAGAGACTTGGTGTCCGTATTGTGGCTTGAGCTAAAGGATTCGGAGAGCGATAGACAATGGAAGCACCCAGAATTATGTTTGTGGATGATGAGGTCAATATCCTCCACTCCCTACGCCGAGGACTTCGGCTGCACTGCCGTGACTGGGAAGTTAAATATTGTCGCTCACCTGGTGAGGCGCTGGAACTCTTAACCGAATTTAAACCAGATGTGTTCGTGAGCGATAAACGCATGCCCGATATGGATGGCATTGCGTTATTACGGGTTGTCAGTCAGCGCGCCCCTGAGACGATTAGAGTCTTATTAACTGGCGATGGTTCAACTGAGGTGGTACTTGAGGCCGCTGATGTTGCACACGTGTTGATCTCTAAACCGTTTGAGATGCAAAACCTAATTCTTCGGTTACGTCAGTGCGTTTGCCTGAAAAAATTACCCGTCTCATTAGCGATGAGAAAGCGATTGGGCGCAATTGAACATATTCCTGTGTTACCGAAAGTTTATCAGCAACTTGTTGAATACTTAAAGAGTGATACAGTAGAAACAAAGGAAATAGCGCGGCTGATTAGCCTTTCTCCGTCCATTTTAGCCAAGTTGCTGCAGCTCGCTAACTCTGCTTTTATGGGATTTTCTAAACCGATATCTAATGCACATGATGTGGTTGTTCGACTTGGCACCAACTTGATCACTAATATGGTGCTTTACTTTGGGCTATTTGAACAGTGTCAGTATCTTAATGATCAGGTAGCTGATCAGTTATTTGATGATGCCATGTCGGTTGCTCTGCTATCACAACAGTTTAGTATCACCACTGGCATTGATAGAGTTGAAATTGATGATTCGTTTGTGCTGGGACTAATGCATAATATTGGCATGCTAATCTCATATTCTCCTGCCGTTAAGCTAGTCGAAGAGAGTGAGGATGCTAGTATTCTTGACCAGGATGCCATCGGCGCCTATATGTTAGCCCTTTGGGAGTTTGATGCCGCCTTTATTAATGCGATGCTGTATCAAAATAAGCTAGAACAACAAGACCCTATCACGCCATTGCTTTGTCGACTGCACATAGCAAGCGTTGTTCATCATGCGCACAAAGCGGATTTGGATCCTCTCGATGAGAGTGCTGGCTTAAATCGTGAATTGTTAGCATCACAAGGGCTACTTGATGATGCTGTTTTATGGATAAGTGGTCTTGGAAAAACATAACTTAAATCAATAAGTAACTATATTTCATGAAGTTTGTCATTAAGTCTAATACTTATCGCAAGATTTCCATGTTATTGTGCCGAAGAACATCGCTATCTAGAAGGGAATCAATGAACGATCATAAAGTAAAAAGTATTGTAAAAAGCCTCTCTAACATTCAAAGCGACAACTTTTTTGAAGAAATTTGCTTAGCGTTAGGGCAAGCTATTGATTCTGACTATGTCTTTATCGCCACAATTGATGAGAATAAGAACAAAGCCTCTTCAATAGCGGTCGCTAGAAAAGGACAGATCGTTGATAACTTTTCATATCACCTGCAAAACACTCCTTGCTCCGAAGTAGCGAATGAATCAATTTGTACCCACAGAGACAATATTCAGCAGCTTTACCCCAACGATCAATTGCTAGTTGATATGGACATCGAAGGATACGTTGGTGTGCCGTTAAAAACAGGGGAGGGTAAAGTCCAGGCGATTTTAATTGCCTTATTTGAGGGTAACTTCGCCAATGTTTTAGAGGTCGAAACGCTCTTTTTGTTGTTCTCAGGTATTATTGAAAGAGAGTTGCACAAAGCTAATTATGTAAAAACGATAGAATTACACAAGCATATTATTGAAAACACGCATGAAGCGATACTTATTTGCGACAAAGAGCAAAGGATCACCTATGTAAACCCCGCTTTTACACGGATGACTGGATACTCATTGACTGATGTTTTGGGGCAAACGCCAAAGCTGTTAAATTCGGGGATACAAGACAAAAATTTCTATCAAGCGATGTGGCGAGAACTCAATGAAAAAGGGTATTGGAAAGGTAAGATTTGGAATAAAAATAAAGAAGGAAAAGTTTACCTAGAATGGCTTTCGATCACTGCAATTGTTGATGAGCATAAAAGTGTAACTCATTATAATGCGGTTTTCATGGACGTGACTGAACAATATAGAGCGGCTGAGAAAATTAAATTTCAAGAGTCATATGATGAACTGACCAAGGTAGCCAACAAAAACAGTCTTTTTGATTTTATCAACCTTTCAGCAGCTCGCTACCAACATCAACACCCGACGTCTGCCGCACTGTTAGTGATTAATATAGATTTATTTAAAAAGTTCAATAGCTTATACAGTTATGGCTTCGGTGATAAAGTGCTTGTTGAAATTGCTGCAAGGCTCAAATCGGTTGTTCAGCCTAGCGACCTTGTAGCGCGTACTAGCAGCGATAATTTTGCAATATTTGTTAATGACTTAAGTAGCAAAGACGATATTACCAAGGTTATTAATAAGGTGCGCAGCGCATTTATTGAACCATTGCACATTGCATCTGTTAGTTTAAAGATTACGGTGACTATTGGCGTGGCCTTTTTATATAAAGATGCGTCAGATGCTCATCGATTGTTTGAGAAAGCCGAACAGGCTATGTTTGTGGCCAAAGATATCTCCCGTAATTCCTATCAATTTTACAGCCAGCAACTTGCTGATGAGGCTAGTAAGGAAGAACAGCTAAAACAATCGCTTGAATATGGAATTGAGCATGATGAGTTTAGCATTGTCTATCAGCCTATCGTATCGGTAGAAGGTTACGCGGTGACTAAATTTGAAGCACTTATCCGCTGGTACCATAATGGCTCTTGGCTTTCGCCGGCAGACTTTATCCCGACAGCAGAAAAGTTTGGGTTGATTTCAAAAATCGGTGATATTGTTTTAGAAAAGGCATGCGCTGAGTTAAGTAAACTTAAAGCACAGGGCTTTACAGAGCTTGCTTTTAATATAAACCGGTCTATTTACGAATTCCCAGTAGAAGCTAATGATACTGCATGGCTGGATACGATTAGGAGGCATGAGCTTGAACCAAAGGACATCTGTTTTGAATTGACAGAAAGTGTCCTCGCACCAGAAAATGACACTCATATCGCGCTACTTAATCAATTGCAACTCGCCGGCTGTACCATCGCGTTAGATGATTTTGGTACTGGTTATTCTTCATTAAGTTATTTACGTCGCTTTCCAATCGATACGCTAAAAATTGACCGAAGTTTTATCTCAGAGATGACAAAAGTTGAAGGGGATGTGGTGTTAGTATCCGCCATTATTTCGATGGCAAAGGCGCTTAACATTGCCGTGGTTGCGGAAGGGGTAGAGCTAAAGGGAGAAGTTGATATTCTACGGCAGTTAGGTTGCGATTATATTCAGGGTTATTATTTCTCTAAGCCATTAAAGCCGGCACACCTTGCCCAATATTTGATGGAGGTTAATAGTGAAGGGCGAATAGGTTAGATGCGTTGCGTCACCACTAAATCTCCATTTTACCAGGCTAGGCCGATTCGTAGATAACCTTATCTCTTCCCTTAGTTTTTGCGAGGTATAAGCAGTTATCCGCGCGTTCCATTAATAGATTAAAAGGCTCGACCTGCTCGTTGTTCCATTGGGCAACGCCAATACTAGCGGTAATTTGAATTACGTCACTCGCCGCCTCAAGTGCAATTTTATGGATCTCCTCGCGTAATCTGTTGGCAAGTATCACGGCATCTTCTAACGTCGTTTCGGGCAAGAGAATCGCAAATTCTTCACCACCGATGCGTGCAAATATATCGCATAGTCTAAGATGTGAACGACAACTATTAGAGAACATTTGCAGGATAAGATCACCATTTGCATGGCCATAAGTGTCATTGACGGATTTAAAGTGGTCGAGATCAACCATGATCACGGACAATGCGTTACCGTAGCGATGGCTTCGGTCTAGTTCCGTGTTGGCTCTGGCAAAAAATTCACGGCGATTATAAGCACCAGTTAGGGAATCTATTGAGGCTAATCCTTTATAAAATTCACTCTCACGGTTTTTGTATTTTAATTCAATATCCTCGAAATCTCCTTGCAGCAGGCCAAGGCGGCATAGTTCATAGGCTGCCCCCATTTGCCTTAGTTCATCATGAGCTAGTTCATTGTTAAGCCTGATATTGCGGTCGCCAGTGGATAAGCGGGTCATTGCTTTCGTTAGACGTCTAATGGGGTGGGTGATGCTTCGTGTTAGCGCTTTTGAGAACACTAACGTTAAAAAGAGTAAGGTTAACAGCAAAACACAAGTATAAATAAGTTCGTAGTACAGACTAACAGCTTTACGAGAGGCATGTTCTTTTAGATCTGTTGCTAGTTCATCTGCTAGCTTGTTTAGCTCATTCATTTTGTCAGAAAATAACGCAAACCATGTTGAACTGTCCATTGCGCTTAAGTTGTTGGTTGCTGCAGCGGCAAATAACTTATTTTCTAATGCTCTGACAGCTGTAGAAACCTCTCCCGCATTTATTTTCTGCCACATGGCCAACTCTGAAGGCGTGGAGACTTGTTGGAATGTTTGCAACAACCCTTCTTGTCGTCCCTTAACAAGGTTGAAATTATGCAGGCTTTCTTTGGCCAGATGTGAGCTTTCAATCGCCTTCACGCCCAATGCACGTTCCAGACCGACGGCTTCCTTAAGGTGCATTATCGTGCTAAAGGACAAGATACGATTGCTCAACTCTGAATTCATATTAGTATGTGCAATGCCATTGGATATATTCAGAAGGTGTTTAATCACCCTAGTATAATTGGTCTTAACTTGCTCACTGGATGCTTGCTGCGCTTCAATTTGTGGCCGTAAGCGTTTAAGTTGGTTTAAATGCAGCCTAATACCAGAAAATTGTTCCTCAAGTGATTGATTAGAAGAACCGAATGAAAGCAGGTTAATTTGCTTATGTAAGGTGGAAATAGCTTTATCAGTTTTAGCCTGCTGTTCTTTTAACTGGCCGGTAAAGTTTGTCGTATTGGTACTTAACACGCCAATGCTTAGACCACGCTCTACCTGAAGGTTATGAATAACACCCCCAGTATAATCGGTTAACTGTACGAGCTCTTCCAGCGCCTTGATCTTGGTTAGTTGATTAGCACTATTAAAAATAATCATTAAACTTAATAACACTGTGCCAATAAAAGGTAGCAGGGCAGTAAACAAAATTCGTTTATTCAATCGAACATTGGTACTGAGCCACTTAGCACAATGATTAACCATGTTTTTACTTTTGGGCGCTGGGTTACTAACGTTTTCTGATGCATTTATCGCTGGGATGTAGGGGAGGTCTTCTACGACGATATGGTGGATCAGCCAATTGATGAGGAATTGACTAATGTCTTCGGCGACCTGGCGTGATTTATTCGTCAGCCAGCCCCTTTTTAACTCTGCAATTTTATCATGAAATTCCTGATGCTTTTCAATGTGAGCGTCTAAATCTTCATATTGATGACGCCTAAGCAAAGCTTCTTCTCGTGAAAAATGACGTTTTACGTAATGCTCTAATTGGTCGAAGATGTCATCAACTGAGCTTTCTAGCTGATTTTCCTCAATAGCAGTGGAAATCTTATTAATAACAGACAGAATTTGCTTATGATCACTGTCTATCTGCAAGATACCAGTGTTTAGGCCGTCACACCACTCAACCTTATTCATTGCTTTTGCCTTTGTGTTAATAACTTAGTTTTGCTGCGGGTATTCTATCAATTTTGCAACAATTATATAACTGTTTATCTGGTCGTTGTTCGCTTATATCAGTGCGGATAGACGGGCGCATATGAGGTTGCAGAATAAACTAGCCTAAAGAGCAGTTCTAAACAGGGGATAGATATTACATTTAAAAACAAGGGGATACTTGCTATTAAAGCGCATGATTTTACGTGTTAACTATTGGGTTCATCGCTGGGCAAGTGTTGTTGCGCTAGGTTCAGGTATTCTATCTTCTGTCTGTTGTTAAGTGTTTGCGTTTGCTGATTTATCGTCTGATAGCAATCAGCAATTACTTTGTTGGATGAAATGGCAGGGGTGGAACTAATTATCAGTCTATCAAATGCTTTGGGCTTTAGCTGAGCTAATAGCGTATCAGTGAACCCAACGATATCGATGTTTGACACAACGCTCACATAGCTATTATTGGGTTGAGGGGTAATGTGAAGTGTCAAATAGTCGTGCCCCCTAATTGCATTTAATGAGTAGCCATACGGGCTAAATTGATGGCCGTCAATACTAAACTCTACCAGCAATTCGCTCAGACCTAGAAACCCCACCACATCATTTGCGCTGATATATTGGCTCATGAACAGTTCACTGGCTTCTTTACAAATATGATAGGCAAGTAATTCAAAACTTGAACGGGTAGTTAATGGATTGATGTTGAATCGATTGGCTTGGAAAATTTGCACGTAATGTTGTTCTAACGAACCAAGCATCTGACTTGAGCCACTGACATGACGATTTAATCTGCTGACGTCTTGATCAAAATTGGAGGGCTGACTTTTCGAAAAGTATTCGTTTTTTCGTTGAAAAAGCACTGTTCGCACGGTAAATCTTGGTTGAGAGGTAATAAAAAACTCGATTGATTTAGCTAAATTGGTTTCGCCACACGTTAGAATGATGAAGTGATCTTGCCAGATGAACAAACTTGACTCAGATAGTATATAGGCATGGCAATTCTCATTCGCTATCCGCGATAAGATGTGAGCTCCTGCTTTGGCAACAAGTGTCTCCCAATAGCATGGTGTAACATCGTTGAGTAAGCAACCGCTAGTCTTGTCGATATACAGCTCTGCTTTTTTCTCTGCTCCTTCAAATTGCAACGTTATTTCCTTGTCTAATCTATGTTAAGCCAACGTTTGTGTTGTTGTCCGAAACAATCATAAAACCAATTGGCTATTTAACCAAAAAAAGCTACACCAATTATTATTGATGTCAGATTCTCCCATCAATGCTTACCGTAGGGCAAATTATTATTGGTACTTGCCAACAATATTTCCCAGTGCAGCTTGATATTTTTTCCAGTTGCCAATTGATTTATTACTTATTGGTTGGCGTACCTGCAAGGCGCTCGCTGTGGCTACCGGCGCGCTGTTCTTGTCAATGGATAAACAGCTATCTTGCCAAGGGAGACCACAAAACTCGATAAGCTTCTTGGCTTGCTGTTTAGGATCATTCACCAGTTGTTCGTAATTGACTACATAAAAGTTATCACCGAGCACTTGTTGCCAGGTAGCGACTAATTGCTTGAATAAGTCATAATATTGGCTGCAAGTTTCCAGGTCATAAGCATAGTTGTAGTAGGAAAAATTCACCGAAAATAGCTGGCGGTAATTACTTACAATGGTATCGAGCGGATTTCTGTCTAAACAGATTATCTTAGCGTTAGGTAACGCTTTGGCGATAAAGCCCGCGTACAGCACGTTAAGTGGCATTTTGTCGATAAAATGCTGGTGGCTACCAGTTTGCGCGCGGGTGGATTCGATATAGGCTTTGCCAAGTTGTGCCATATCAATTGAGGTAGCCGCTTCGACGGTGGTTTTATCGATCACTTTATTTGTTTGGCTATTTGATAGCTGCTTTAATAACAAGCCAAAGTGTTGTAACTCACCGGCCGTGCTGACGTTTGAGTGCGCCGAAATAATTCGTTCTACCAGTGTTGTGCCAGTGCGGGGCATACCAACGATAAATATTGGCTCACTGGATTGGTGACCGGCGCTAAATGTATTTTGTTGTGTAGTAAAAGCTTCAGTAAGACTGCTAAATAGTTCTTTATCTTGCGAAAAATCGTAATCTATCGCTTGTAATTTGTCTTGCTTTACTTGGTTTAGAAAGCTAAAAGCTGTTTGATAATCATTTAATGCTTCATATTCTCGCGCAAGCGCGTGACCAAGGTGAAGCTTGTTATCAACCTCAGTTTCCCGCTGGTACTGGGCAACTAGGCGTGGAATGTGGTTGTGTTTCTCACTTATGCCGCCAAGGCTTGATAGTGCGCTATGCGCTTTTACGTGATGTGGTTGCAATTTAATGGCTTGCTCATAGGCGTCACGAGCCTTGTTAAAATGACCACAAAACTTAAGGCTTGCGCCATAGTGAAAATAATATTCGCTGTTGTTTGGTGAAATGTCGATGGCCTGTTCAAAGAGCGGCAGCGCATCGCTATGTCGACCTAATTTACTAAATACGACGCCCAGGGTGTCGAGTATCGTTGCATTGGTGATAGTTTGCCCACAGGCAACTTTGGCATGGGTTAATGCCTTAGGGTGCTGGTTTTCCAATACATAGAGCCGGGCAAGTTGTGCAAGGTACTCTGCTTTGTCAGGCGTTAATTGGTTTGCTTTTAAAATAAGCTCTATTGCTTGTAGGTTATTGTGATGATCGCTGGCAATCATGGCTAAAAGAAAGTAGGCATCTGAAAATTCACTATCTAGATTTAATAGGGCCAGCAAATACTGATGCGCTTGTTGATAATCTTTATTGATGAGCGCTTGCTGGGCTTGCCGGTGTAATATGGCAATCGAAGACATTAGTTACTTCCTATAAAAAAACAGCACGGCTAAACGCTCCGTGCTGCTAGTTATTGCTTAGTTAAGCAAGATTATAAATCAAAAAGGTACTCAAAACGAATACCGACTTTACGTGGCTGGATCAGATAGTGTCCGTAATTACGTTGTAAGTCGGTGCCATTTGCATTCATCTCATCAAACTTGGCTAGGCCAATATCACCTTTATCACGGCGAACTGAACTAAACGCATATTTGTCGAACATGTTATCTACATACAGAGTTACGCTCCAGTTTTCATCCGATAGTTTCGCCTGAATATTGCTTAACGCATAACCTGGCAATACTTCGCCGTCAGCACGTAGGCCAACTTTCGAATACACATCACTTTGATAGGTTAAACCGTAGTTGATATCTAGTGGCAAGTCGAATAATTCGGCATTGTAGGTAGCACCTAGTGAAACTTGCTGCTTAGGTGAGCCAGGTAGACGATCGCCATCTTTACCATCGTAAAAATCTTGTATCTGGGTACCTTGGTCGTCAACTACCTGGAATAAGTATGGCGCATCCGCCGTCAGCTTCGCGTCAGTGTAAGAGTATGTTGCATACACCTTAAATTCATCAGTCAGGATTAAGCGTGTTGACACTTCAAGCCCGCTCGAAGCTGCACCTTCGGCATTCACCGTTATTGGCTGCTGACCATAGAATGTTGCACCGCCAACTTGTGGTGCGTCCCATTCTACGTGGAATAACGCGGCATTAAAGTGAACGGTATTTTTAGCCCAAGTACTCTTAAAGCCAAGCTCATAGTTGGTGGTGGTATCTGGTCTGTATAGTACTTCGTCAGGCAAGGCACAAACGTTTTGGTTTTCCTGGCTCGCGATATCGTCAGGACATGCAGCGACACCATTTGACCCACCAATTCTAAAGCCTTCGCTTATCGTACCGTAAAGCATTAGGTCGTCATCAAGCTGATAGCTGGCATTGAATTTCAGTAAGCTACCATCGTCCGCTGCGCCAATGTCTTTATAATCGAGGTTAATTTCGTCTTGGGCGTATGAATCGAACAAGGTGTAATAAAGCGGCAAGTCAATTGCTGATCTAGATTCAATTTTATAGTCGTAAAAACGAGCGCCCAATGTTAGCGCCAACTTGTCAGTCGCCTGGTAAGCTAGTTCACCGAAAATTGCTTTTTCCGTGATAGTGTCTTCGCCTACAGAAATGTATTCCAGCATATCTGGGCGTAATTGATTTGCGCCCCAGTTATCCACTGCATATTTATCAAAGCCTGGCGTATATTCGCGGCTATCACCCAAGTTTTCATATTTGTTGTAGAAACCGCCAACAATCCAGGTCAGGTCAGAATCAGTGTTGGATACTAAGCGGATCTCTTGTGTAAACGTCTCGGTTTCATCCACTTCACGTGTGAAAGCGGCAAATGCTGGAAACTCTTCGTAGCTGTAATCTAAACGAATCAATAAATCAGTTTGATCGCGTTGGCCAAGGGCATCAAAGTTAGAAATCCCTGTCGCTGAGGTTAGCTGCGCAAAACCTAGATCTGCGTTAACTTCAAGGCTTAATAATTCAGTGGTTGATTTACGTGGCTCTACGTAACGATAACCTGATTCATATTGACCCATCTGTGCATTTAATGGATTAGATTGCGCAAGGCTACCGTGGTGAGTGATTGAACGGCCGCCTACATCTTGCTCTTGGTAATAATAAGCAACGTTAACATCAACGTCTTCATTTGGTTGCCAGCCTAGCATCACACGTGCCGTAGTCACGTCATTGCTGTTAGCATCTTCTTGGGATGTAAGGTTTGCAGCGACGTCGCTTGCATCACTCCAATCTGGATCTGGCTTTGAAACACCTGGCTCTTTTACAAGGTAGTTGTAATCAATATAGCCTGCTTCATTTGACTGGTTAAACGCCACGCGAACAGCCAATACATCCTCAATTAATGGCGTGTTAAATACGAAACCTGCCTCAGTGCTGATATCGTCACTTTGGCTAAGGCTTGCTACATCGCCATAGATTGAACCAGAGGTCTCATCTAACACGGGTTTGTTAGGAATATAACGGATTGCGCCGCCTAGTGTGCCAGCGCCATATAGTGTACCTTGCGGACCAATAAGTACTTCAACACGTTGAATGTCGATAAGTTTCATGTCTACAAATAGTGGTAATTCACCAGCATAGATGCCCACGGTTCCACCGTCAGAGTCTGGGCCTGATGAGTTAGTGTTTAACCCGCGTACAATGATCGGTGAAGGTGAGCGACCACCTTGATCGGCAATGCTCAAACCTGGTACCCAACGTGCAACATCCGCAAGCTCGGTGATATTTTGATCTTTCATTACATCGCCATCAAGCGCTGTGATGTTTAATGGCGCTTCTTGTACCGATGATGCGCGGCGTAGCGCGGTTACTTCAATGCGCTCGATGCCTTTACTAGTTGCTTTCGCTTCTTGTTCGGCATCGGCTGCTATAGCGAGGGTTGGTAGGCTAATGGCTGAGCCTATCGCCAGACAGAGCGCAGTTTTTTTAAATTGCTGTGTTACAGGTTTCATAGTTACTCCTAGAAAAATAGATTGGGCGAGCCCAAATATTATTGTTGTTGTAATGTGTGGCGGCTAACTAATTAGCACGCCGATACTGAGTAGGCCCATCACCAGCAGCATAAGCATGCCAATGAGTGGTCCAATAAATCTTAGCCAGTTGATATAAGAGACGCGCCCAAGGGCGATGCCTCCCATAACCACGGCTGAAGTTGGTGTGACTAAATTTGGTAACCCTGACGCGGCCTGAAAAGCGGTAACAACAAGTTCTCTAGGAACCTGATTAAAGTCGGCCAGGGGAGCCATCACTGGCATCGACAACACGGCAAGACCAGATGACGAGGGGATCAAAAAAGCTAGTGCAGCCTCCGCCCAGTAGATTGCGTTAACAAAGATGACAGGTGGTAAATCACTAATAAGACCTTGAGCATAATGGAGCAACGTATGACTAATGTTGCCATCATCCATAATCACCACAATGCCGCGGGCAAGCGCAATGATAATGGCAACGCCAAGTAGCTCTTTTGCTCCTTCCACGAAACTTATGCCTGTTTGCTCTTCACCCAACCTGGCGACAATGCCGGCAATGATAGCGGCCACTAAAAACAGGCCTGAAATTTCGCCCATCCACCAGTTGGCAAAGGAGACGCCCCAAATCATGATGGCAAAGGTAATAACGAGCACCATCAACACAAGCTTTTGTTGCAGATTAAGGGCGCTGTGGTTTTCACCTGAGGCGTTGTGTAGAAAGTGCGCCTCGTTTGCTTCTTTATCCTGATAAACGTATGAGTTTCTGGGATCGAGTCGTACGCGCTTCGCGTAGCGCATGACATAGCCGCTACACAACAGATAGCCCAGTACTAACATGACGACACGCAAGCCAATGCCATCGGTAAAGCTTATTTGTGCTGCATTTGAAGCGATTATGGTGGCAAATGGATTAATTGTGGAGCCAAGTACGCCAATCCCAGCGCCAATCATAACCACTGCAACGCCAGTAATTGAGTCAAAACGGGCTGCAATCATTATTGGGATAACTAATGTATAGAAGGGAATGGTCTCTTCTGACATGCCAAAGATAGTACCGCCTAAGGCAAAAATTGCCATTAAGGTCGGGATCATCCAAAGCTCTTTGCCACGCATGCGTTGGGTTATTTGATAGATGCCGCTTTCAATGGCGCCAGTTTTATTGACCACTCCAAAAAAACCACCAATGATTAAGACGAATAAAGCGACATCGATGGAGCGAGCCTGATTAGTTGCAGGGTCATAAAAACCTTGAATCGGTGCAAGGATTATATCGATCAGCCCCTGAGGGGTAGCAGCTACCTGCAGGTAAGTGCCAGCGACTGGCGTTAATTTGCCTAGTAGCTCGTTTTCTACCATTTGATACTGACCTGCCGGTACAATCCAAGTCAGTCCCGCAATAATGGCAATTAAACAATACAATATTGTATAGACAGAGGGGAAATGTAACTTCTTCATCTTAACCTTAGCTCACTACATCAAAAATCTGTGATAACGTAAGGTTTTCTAACCCCATATCCGACAGTGTGCGTCCGGTGCAAAAGTAGTCCATTTCATTAAACGCGCCAGCGAGGTGTAACGTAGATTCAACAATTGGCGTGCTAATGTTACAAAGTTTAGCAAATTCAACACAGGGAACCAACAAGTAAGGTGCATCTTCGGTAATATATCTGCTACTTGCTGAGGCTGGTGCATCATTTACGTTACCGTGGGTCTGTGATGTGCGGTTGAGTTCATAGACACTCGTTGCATTCATATCATAGAGTGCATTCATCGCTTCGAGCTCAGTGTTCAAACTGAGCCCTAATGCTTTTCCTACCGCTAAGCGCTCCTGGTCCAGTTTGGCGCATGCTTTCGCCGTTGCGGGCGAGCAGCAGTCGCGATAATAATTGTATTGCTGTGGAAAATTCTCTAATAACCCAATGTTTAAGACGGTCATCAATGGATGTCCACCAAAATTAATGTTTTCTAGTCCGGCTGCAATGACATTCTCAAGCGCTGTTAATGGTAATGGTAACATTGGCTGGAGTTGTTTTATCAGCGAATCGGTACGACTTGCAGGAAGGGCTGCAAGCGGCAGCTGTGATTTAAGACCAAGTATTGCTATCTGGGCATCGCCGACGATTCTGGTGGCCCAGGGAATTGAGATCGCATCGACAAAATTTAACGCTAATGAGGTATAGCCTTTTTCGTTTTTTAAATTGTTTAATACCAAGGAGCCATAATTGCCCGGCATTAGCACGATTGTTTGTCCGGATTTTAAGTAGGGTAACATTTGCGTAAACAAGGTCTCTTGGGCGAAAGAGGGGACAGGCAAAATCAATGTTTTTGCGTAGCCCACTGCCTCGCTAATGTCTTTAGTTAATCGCGCGATAGGTTGAAAACCACCAAAGTCCAAGCTTGCCTCATGATAGCGACTAACTGAGGTGATGCCGCCCGCGTGGTTGATAGCGTCAATCTGCTGGTCAAAGCCGGGCGCACCATAGAGACAAACGTCATGGCCTTGTTTACTGATATGAAATGCTGCGGTTAATCCAGCATTACCTGCACCAAAGATAGCTACGCGATTGTCGAATGTTGTGTTTGAATCAGAGTTCACTTTACTGCCTAATATATGTTAACAAAATTACAACAACCTTAGGGGGTGGCTGTAGATATGTCTAATGCCAGTTGGCGCTTGACCTATGTTTAAATGTTATGGCGTGAGCTAATAACGATTGAAAACACGCACTACAGGGGCTGTAATTAGGCTATTGACTAATAGCTATAAGGTTTGATTATTGGTGGTGCTATTAAGGTGTATGCCTTCACGCGCTGCCAGCTCAAAGAAAAGTGTAACGAATTTGTTGGCAATTTCACTTCGCACCTTAAGGGTCGGGAAGAGGATAAAGAATTTGAACTCAATTTTTGGCTCAAAGGGTCTTACGGTAATGTTTTGCCCAGCGCTAATGGCAGCCCGTGCTGAAAATGGATCGACAATCGCGCTGCCTGCACCAAAGGATACCAGGCTGGCGATTGCACTAGCCAATGAGACTTCGGCAACCGCATTAAATTTAGCACCATGGTGTTTGAATACTTGCTCAATAGACTGTTGGGTTACATCTTGCTCACAACATATAAGTGGCTGTGCGCTTAAATCGGTGGGAGTGATTATGTCCAATGAAGCGAGGGGAGAATGAGGCGGCAAAATACACACCGAGTCGCAGGTGACTTCAATACTCGTTACACCAGCTGTGATCTCGGGCAGCAGCGCAAACCCAATATCACAAGATTGCAGCGCTGTGCGTCTGAGCACTTCCTCTGAGCGATAAGTTTTTAGCGAGGATGCCAAATTATCAGTATCGACTATCATCTGCGCAAGCACTTGGGGTAAAAAACACGCAGACAACATCGGAAAAGCGCTAATGTGTAGGCTACCTTGCTCTTTCTGGCCGATATCAATTGCGCTTTGCTCTAGTGATTCAATTGCATTATAAGCTTTTGCCACTTCAAGGTAGAAAGCATACCCTTTATCGGTCGGGATAAGACGCCCTTTAACTCGTTGAAATAACTTAAAGCCAACCTTGCGTTCTAAGCTCCCGATTAAACGGCTAACTGCGGGTTGAGTAATATGTATAAAGTCAGCTGCGGCAGTGACGGTACCCAACTCAAAAACGGCTTTAAACGCATTTAACTGTTGAAATTGCATGAACTAGATTAATCCGCTTGATAACAAAGCTGGAGTGAAACTGAATCAGCAAAGCGTAGGGCGTGGGGTTTATCTATTTCTACCTTAGCCAATGTAACCCAAGGATGCTCACTTGCGATGCTAAGCACATCGTTGGTCATTTTCTCTAATAAGCCAAAACGGTTATTCTCGACCAGTGCGATGATTTTTTTCGTGATAGTCCGGTAATTTAGTGCATCATCCATGTTATCGCTTTGGGTTGCTTTTTCAGCGGGATAATGAATTTCAACATTGATAATAACGTCTTGTCGATTGGCTATTTCGTCGTTATTAATACCAATGTAAGTACGTAGACGAAGATTTTTAACCCGAATTATTGCTAATTCACTACTCATAATATCTCTTTATGTTTACCAATTTTGCCCTATTAAACGCTGTTTTGTGTTGTTATTGCAACTATAACTCGTTAAATTAAAGCAAATTCCTTCATTACTGAGTGCCTTTTGAAAAAAATTGTCATGTCATCGTCATTTAAAACTGCGCTTATGCTTGCCGCGATTGTCATTTGTTTAGCTGGAGTGAAGGCAGCTAGCCCCATTCTCGTGCCATTTTGCCTATCCGTGTTTATTGCCATTATCTGTAATCCGATATTAAAGTGGCTAATGAAATATCGTATGCCCAAAGGGCTGGCGATTACCTCAATTATTGTCGTCGTTGTGCTAGCAGGAATGTGGCTGGCCAATTTGGTCGGTAAAGCGGTCAATGATTTTACTGCCCAAATGCCTTCTTATCAGCAGCAGTTAGGCGAAAAATTTAGCGGGCTTGCCCAGACACTAACGGAATATAATGTGCCTGTTTCTGTCAATCAAATTGTTGAATATTTTGACCCCGGCGCGGCAATGGGCGTTGCAACCTCCATTCTCGGTGGTTTTGGCGGTGTAATGGCCAATTTATTTCTAATTTTGCTCACCGTAGTTTTTATCTTGGCGGAAGCCGATTCCTTACCCAAAAAACTGCACTTTGCCTTAGATGATCCTGATATGCGCATGGCACAGATTGACCAGTTCTTAAGCTCAGTAAATCAATATATCGCCATTAAAACCATGGTAAGTATGGCAACAGGCCTGATCATCAGTACGGTGCTATGGGCAATAGGTCTTGATTACTGGGTATTGTGGGGGGTGTTGGCGTTCTTGCTTAATTATATCCCTAACATCGGTTCGATTATTGCAGCCTTGCCCGCAGTACTTCTCGCTTTAGTGCAAATCGGCCCGGCTGGTGCTGGTGGTGTTGTTGCACTGTATGTGGTGGTCAATGTGGTGATGGGGAATGCGGTAGAACCGCGTTTTCTGGGCAAAGGTCTTGGTCTGTCGACCTTGGTTATCTTTCTGTCGTTAATCTTCTGGGGCTGGCTATTAGGTACTGTTGGTATGTTATTGTCGGTGCCACTCACCATGATTGTCAAAATCGGGTTAGAGTCCAACAATTCTTCGCGCTGGCTCGCGCTATTATTGGGCGGAGATGTCGATGCATTAAGTCAAGGCGCTGATCCTGCCTCTAAAACCTAGCTTCTTTGTTTGGCGCGCTTTGCATCTTTTGGATAGTGCAGGGCGCTTAAGTCCGCTATAATCGCACTTTTTATGAATTATAGAGTCCTTCCCTTTGATGCAAGCGCTATTAGAGCAACTCCAAATATCTGAACTAGACAGCCAAGCCAAGCGCCTATTTCACGGGCGTGGCAAATGCTTTGCTGGTCTTGAACAAGTCACGGTGGATTGGTTTTCACCGGCGATATTTATCACCATATTTCAAGAGCAGACACCAGAGTATGAGCAACAGGTCATTAATACCGTCCATGAGGCGTTCCCTTCCTTTACTGGCGCATTGCTTTTACAGCGTCGCTATATTCATGGTGCGCCCGTTGAAGTGCTTCAGGGGGAGTTGCCACAACCTCATTTAGTTGAGGAAAATGGCATTAAGTATCAAGTTAAATTACTTGATGGCCAAAACAATGGTTTGTTTTTAGATATGGCCAATGGTCGGCGGTGGATAACTGAGCATGCTCATGGCCGCAATGTGCTAAATCTATTTAGCTACAGTTGCTCTTTTTCGCTGGCTGCGATGCAAGGTGGTGCCAGTAGTGTAATCAATATTGATATGAGCCACGGCGCGTTGAAACTTGGCAAAGCAAACCATAAGATTAATGAAATTGATACCAATTTAGTTAAGTTTTTACGGCATGATATCTTTAAGTCTTGGGGAAAGCTAAAGCGCTATGGGCCGTATCAAACGATTGTCTTTGATCCGCCAACAAATCAGGTTGGCAGTTTTACCGCGAGTAAAGATTATGCACGTCTACTACGGAAAGTGCCTGCACTAGCGTCTGATAAAGCGGATTTACTGGTCTGTTTAAATGCCCCTGATTTAGACAAGGCGTTTATACAGCAGCAGATTATGGCTGAAATACCTAACGCTGAATTTATCGGTGTCGTTGAAAATCCAGAGGTATTTAAAGAAATAGATAGTGATAAAGGCTTAAAAGTTTTTCACTATCGCTATCACGCCTAACTCGTATGCGGGCCCACCCAATTGGTGTGGGCCGATACTACTACTTATTTTTCATTGCTTCGGCAATTTTCTGATCTGTTTTGTATTGGCTCAATGCATACACTGACCAAATCGCAGCCACTGGCCAACCGATCAATGTGATCTGAAGAATAAGACAGATAACCCCAGACATTGGACGACCAATGGTGAAAAATTGCAGCCAAGGAAATATTAAGGCTAATAATAAACGCATGATGTTGTTACTCCTTTAGAAATTTCTATCATTATGAATGATTTTTAAATAATTAAAACTTATTGTTGCAGCAATTAGTGATATTTGTAGTATGGTGAGCACTATGAATTATTAGCGAAAATAAAGTGATGCAGTGGAGTAAACGAGCACAAGAAATTGATTCTTTTAAAGTGATGGACTTATTAGCGCGAACCAATCAGCTAACCAATCAAGGTAAAGATATCATTGCCATGGGGGCGGGAGAGCCAGATTTTGCCACGCCGCCGCTAGTCGCAGCGGCAGGCATTGCAGCAATCGACAGTGGCCAAACTAAATATACGCCTGCAACGGGTATACCACAGCTTAAACAAGCGATAAGTGATTATTATCTTAGCCGCTATAAGGTGGTGGTGGCGCCAGAGCGTGTGATTGTTACCAATGGTGCCTCTGCCGGTTTATTAATGGTCTTTTCTTTACTTGCCGATGCTGGCAAAAATATTCTAATGACCGATCCTGGTTACCCTTGTAATAAGCAATTTTTACGTCTTGTTGAAGCTAAAGCCAAATTAATCAGTGTCGACCAGCAAGTTAACTTCCAATTGACCCCAGCACTTGTTGAGCAATTTTGGGATAACGATAGTGCCGGTATATTGGTGGCTTCCCCTGCAAACCCAACGGGCACCATGCTGTCGAAAGAGCAACTGGCCCAACTGGCTAACTCAGTGCGTGATAAAGGCGGTGCCTTGGTGGTAGACGAACTTTATCATGGCCTAACTTATGAAGAAGATGCACATAGTGTGCTTGAGGTCGACCAAGACGCTTTTGTGTTAAATAGCTTTTCTAAGTACTTTGGTATGACGGGTTGGCGGCTGGGTTGGGCCATCGTGCCCGAAAACGCGATTGAACCGATTGAACGTTTGGCGCAAAACTTATTTATCTCGCCGCCAACCGTTGCTCAATATGCTGCACTAGCTGCGTTTGAGCCAAAAACAATAGCGGAGCTAGAATCAAGACGCTGGCAATTTAAAGAGCGCCGTGATGTTTTAGCCAACGGGTTGGCAAAGTTAGGCTTTGTGATTGAAGCGCAGCCTCAAGGCGCATTTTATCTCTATGTCAATGCCAGTAAATTTACCGACAATAGCTATGAGTTTTGCTGGTCGTTACTCGAAGAAGACGGGATTCTAGTCACTCCAGGTATTGATTTTGGTCAAAATGACACCAATCACATGATGCGTTTTTCTTATACAACGAGCCTTGAGAATATTCACCGAGCGCTTGAGCGTTTAGCAAAGCGTCTTGGATGAATCCAGGCGCTGTTAATCGTCTAAATTTTCCTTTATTTATCGGTGCTGGCAGGTGAAAGCTCGCTGGCATCGTGATATATTTCACACTTCTGTGTTCCTCTGATATTTATTAAGATACTACCTATGTTGCCCAAGCTAAGTCTCGATCAGTTAATTAGTGAAAACTACCTCCAATTTCTAACTCAGCTAAGAGCAAGTCGCTTTAGTGGTGATATTGAGCAGGACTATGGCGCAAGGCTTGCTGTCTCGACAGATAACAGTATTTATCAAAACTTGCCGCAAGGGGTGGTATTTCCAAAGTCGACTGATGACTTGATGATAGTTACCGAGCTTGCAAATCAGCCTGAGTATTCAAAAATTACTTTTAGCCCAAGAGGCGGTGGTACAGGGACCAACGGTCAGTCTTTGAACAATGGCATTATTGTTGATCTTTCTCGCCACATGAATAATATTCTTGAAATCAATGAACAAGAAGGGTGGGTTAGAGTACAGACAGGGGTTGTAAAGGATCAACTAAACGCTTATTTAAAGCCTTATGGCTTCTTTTTCTCTCCGGACTTATCGACTTCAAATCGTGCGACCATCGGTGGCATGATTAACACGGATGCCTCTGGGCAAGGCTCATTAGTGTATGGTAAAACCTCGGATCACGTTCTAGAACTGACGAGCGTGTTAGTTAATGGTGAGCGTCTGGAAACTGCAACTAAGCCAGCCGCACAAGTATTAGCAGAAAATGGCACCGTAGCGCAGAAAGTGGCAACAATTTGTCATGACAATCGCGCGCTTATTTTGGCTAAATTTCCGCGCCTTAATCGATTTCTCACTGGGTACGACCTTGAACATGTATTTAATGATGAGTTAAGTGAGTTTAATCTCACCCGCATCTTAACCGGTTCAGAAGGATCTTTGGCATTCATCACCGAAGCCAAATTAAATTTAACGCCTATCCCTAAAGAGCGCACCCTGATTAATATCATCTATGACAGTTTTGATTCGGCGCTGCGAGATGCGCAAAACTTAGTTGCAGCCAATGCCACCTCTGTAGAAACAGTTGATAGCAAAGTACTAGGCTTAGCCAAACAAGATATCGTCTGGAACACTGTTAGTGACTTGATTCCCGAACGCGTAGACAAAGTCACTGACGGTTTGAACATGGTTGAGTTCGCCAGTAATGACAGCGCGGCGAAACAGCAGTTGATTGAGACCTTATGCCATCGACTCGATGTTGATATTAGCGATGATAAAGGTGGGATATTAGGCTATCAAATTTGTCATGAGCTTGGTGAGATTAATCGAATTTATAATATGCGTAAAAAATCCGTTGGATTACTTGGCGCAACGAAAGGATTTAGAAAGCCGATTGCATTTGCTGAAGATACGGCGGTGCCACCGGAAAAACTCGCTGATTTTATCGTTGAATTTAGAGCATTATTGGACGAGAACAAACTGCAGTATGGCATGTTTGGCCACGTTGATGCAGGTGTACTTCATGTGCGACCAGCAATGGATATGTGCGATGAGCAACAAGAACTGCAATTAACCAAAATTTCAGATCAAGTGGTTGCCCTGACGGCCAAGTATGGCGGTTTAATGTGGGGTGAGCATGGTAAAGGCTATCGTAGTGAATATGGCCCAGAGTTTTTTGGTGATGAGCTGTTTAAACAATTACGGGTAATTAAGGCCATTTTTGATCCGAATAACCGTCTTAACCCAGGTAAAATATGTACCCCGCTGACCAGTGAAGAAGAACTGGTACGGGTATCAGATCTCAAGCGCGGAGCATATGATCGACAAATCCCGTTAAGCGTACGTGAAAGTTATGCGCCAGCGATGAGCTGTAATGGTAATGGGCAGTGTTTTAACTACGATTTGGACTCGCCAATGTGTCCATCAAGTAAAGTGACACGAGACCGTCGTCATTCACCCAAAGGGCGAGCGACTATGGTACGTGAATGGCTACGCTTACTTAGCAATCAAGGCGTCGACCCTGTCGCGCTTGAGGAAAATGATTGCAGCGCGTCATTACTTTCCAAAGTTAAAAACTCATGGGCGAAGAAGCAGGGGCAATACGACTTTTCCCACGAAGTGATGGAAACAATGAAAGGCTGTTTGGCATGTAAAGCGTGTGCCAGTCAATGCCCGATTAAAGTTGATGTACCAGGCTTTAGAGCACGCTTTATCAACCTTTATCATCAACGTTACCTGCGCCCCGTGAGCGACCATGTCGTGGCAAATGTTGAAACCACCACCCAATGGATGGTAAAGGCGCCTCGTCTTGCCAACGGCTTGATGAACAACCCTTTGAGTAAGTCATTACTCAAGTCAGTGGTTGGCATGGTAGATAGTCCAAGCCTATCGGTGCCAACGCTAAAGGCTCGACTAGGTGACAATAGCCTAACCAAACAGGCACTTGAATATGACTTGTCAGCCTTAGCATCTATTGCTGTTGAAGAGCGCCAAGATTATGTGTTGGTGGTTCAAGACCCGTTCACTAGTTTTTATGATGCTGACGTTGTCGAAGCATTGTTAATAACGATTCACAAACTTGGTTTTAAGCCAGTATTATTGCCGTTCAAGCCCAATGGTAAACCTGCCCATGTTAAAGGGTTTTTAAGAAAATTTGCCGCGATGGCTAGTGATGCCAGTGACTTTTTCAATAAACTGAGCAAATTAGGCTATCCGCTAGTGGGTGTCGATCCGTCATTAGTACTTTGTTACCGAGATGAATATACTATTGCGCTTGGCGATAAGCGCGGTGACTTTCAGGTGGAGCTGTTTCAAGAATGGTTAAAACCACATCTTGCTAAACTCAGTAAAACAGTAGCTACTAAGGATGATACCCAGTATCAACTTTATGCGCATTGTAGTGAAAAAACGGCACTACCTAATACACATAGTGATTGGCAGGATATTTTCTCCACACTAGGTTTATCCCTTACCGCTCAAAACGTTGGCTGCTGTGGCATGGCAGGTACTTATGGCCACGAAAAGAAGAACGTCGAAAACTCAGTTAAACTGTATGAAATGAGTTGGCAGGATAAGATTGCTACGCAACAACCAACGCAGGTGTTGGCAACGGGCTATTCATGTCGCAGCCAGGTTAACCGCCAAGACGGCTTTAAGCCAAAGCACCCAGTACAAATACTCGCACAATGCTTATAACTAAGGGGTAGTGATGGACATTAAGCAATTAGAAAAAGCACTGAGTGAGCTTTCTGGTCAAGCTTATCCGGTTGACCGTTGGCAACCTGCCCATCAAGGCACTATTGATATGGTGATTAAGCGTGATGGTACCTGGCTTCATGAAGGCGATCCGATTATACGAGATCAATTGGTGGTGTTATTTAGTAAAATATTAACTAAGTCGCAGGGCCAATATTATTTGGTTACCCCGGGTGAAAAACTTGCGATGCGTGTCGAAGATGCGCCTTTCTTAGTGGTTGACTTTACTATCGAAGAGCCTGGTGAGTCACAGACCGTGTGGCTTATCACTAATATTGGCGATAAAGTTCCCTTGTCGCTTGAGTTTACAATTAAGTTACGCGGTGAAGAGCAGCGACCCTATTTAACCCTTTGGCGTGGCCTGGATGCACTAATTGAGCGTAACACCTATTATCAACTAATTGATTGTGCAAGTGAAATTATAACGGAGCAGGGGACATCATTGGTCTTAAATTCACAACAACAATCCTTTAGCTTAGGTCGCTTCTAGAAATTAAAATTTAATATTTTGCTAATGTCAGCCGGTGGCAGTAATTTTCTAAAAATTGGCAACTGTTCGAAATCAATAACGCTTGCTGGCCTACTGTAATAAAAACCTTGAGCTAATAAATCAGGGTAACGTAACATCATTTCTCGTTGGTGTTGGGTTTCGATTCCTTCTGCCACTACCTTTAAGCCCAGTTTCTTTGCCATGGCGATTGTTGCTTCGATAACAACAATAGTATTGTCGATATCACCAATAAAAGATCTGTCTATCTTTAGTGAGTCGATAGGCAACTTGTGAATATAAGCTAAAGATGAATATCCTGTGCCAAAATCGTCAATACAAATACTAATACCGCGATCTGATATTTCTTGAAGACGGCGAATGACTTGCTTAATGTTTAGCATGAAAATCGATTCGGTTAGCTCTAATGTCAGGCAGTTTGCGGGAAATCCAGTTTCCTTTAATATGCGATCCAGTGTATTAATAAAGCGATCATTTAACTGAATCGCTGACACATTAACCGATAACCGTAGTGGCTTACCTGTTTGTAAATGCCAGTCATGACATTGAATGCAGGCTTGTGTCAGTATCCACTGGCCTATTTCATTCATCATGCCGGAGCGTTCCGCTTCGGCTACAAACTCTTGTGGAGCCACTTGACCCAAGCTTGGGCTATCCCAACTCAGTAATGCTTCCATTCCAACAAGCTGATTGGTTTTCATATCAACAACGGGTTGGTACAAGGGGATAAGCTCACTAAATTCCAAGGCATGTTGAAGTCCTTGCTGTATGGCGCTGCGTCGCTGTATTTCCAAACTCATTTGCTGGGCAAATCGTACGTAACTTTTTGAGCCGCGTTCCTTAGCTTTAAACATCGCCGTATCTGCAAACATTATCAGTGCATCTGGCTCTGTTGCATCGTTTGGAAATGTTGCAGCACCAATACTGGCTGAAACTTGAATTGAGTCAATTGATTCAATTGGCTGTGCCACTATGTCAATAATGAGTTGGCTGATAGCTTCGACACTTTGGCTATCGGGCTTGATTGGCACAGTGATGATAAACTCGTCACCGCCAAAGCGGCTCACTTGATAGTCAGTGGGTAATAGCTGCAAAAATCGCTGGGCGATTTCAACTAACACTTTATCGCCAGTACTATGGCCAAGATTATTATTCACTAGTTTAAACGCATCAAGGTCCAACAAAAAGAGATGGAAAGGCTGTTTTTGTTTACAGCGCTGCGTTAGCGAATCATTAAGCCCATAGCGATTAAGTATGCCTGTGAGTTGGTCATGATAAGCTAGGTGCTTGTATGTCTGTTCTTGGGTTTTCCGTTTGGTGATATCTTCTTGTACCACAAGGTAATGCTGCTCTGGCAATAATTTTTTAATTTTAAAGTTATACCAACACAGACGGCCATTGAAGATAACTTGCTGTTCCAGCGAGAGTTCATTTCTTTTGTCGAACTTTGTTACAAGCTCGCTAGCCTCAGTTTCAAGCAACTCGTACAAGTCAATATCATGACTATCATAGTGCTGTTTGAATTTTATATTGCCACTGATCAGATTGCCTTTGGCATCAAATAATGAAGTGATGAAATTATTATTAGAAAAGCCGGTATCTCGCTCGATCTCATCCTTATTAAGCACTGCTTCACAAAGTAACAGTGTTTCGTCGCTGCTACTAGATACATTGCTAAAGCGAAGGTAGGTTTGTTTAGGTTGATCGTTGGGGTATAAAGTCCACCACATCGTGGTTTTCTTCGTTTTACATTCTTTTGCAAGCTGTCTTAAATGTTGGTCGGTGACTTCGGTGATATCAGCAGCCAGGTCCCGCTGATAGAGTGCCTCTTTGGTTGATGCCGCCCAAAGAGTTAGTGCACTGGTATTCGCCCAGCGGATCCTATAATGCTTTACATCATAGACCCAGGCTGGCGTAATTAATTGATCTAATAAGTTTTCTGTAATCAAAGAGCTCAATATCCGTTGGCAATAAAATTGGCCATTGCATCCATGGCCGAACCAGAATTTAGTTCTGTAGCTACTCTACATTATCTAGTCACAGATGTAATCATTTTAAATGATCTAACTATCAGTCATTGTGTTATCAGCTATAACTACCGATGAAGCTTTTTTTTCGCGATTATGTCTCGTGCGAGTTTGTCGGCGATTAAAGCGGTTTGAACCCCGGTACTATCGGCCTGCTTAAATATTTCGCTTAGGGTATGGTAAATATTGTGCACGTGCTTGGTCGCTTTTTCCACGCAATAATCGTTTTCATAAGATACATTGATTATTCCCCCAGCGTTAATTACATAATCAGGTGCATACAAGATACCTCGTTGCTGTAGAAGATCGCCATGATAGGACTCTGCAAGCTGATTATTGGCGCAGCCAGCCACAATACTCGCCTTTAATACGCTAATTGTATCGTCATTGATGGTAGCGCCCAGTGCGCAAGGAGAGTAGATATCGACATCTTGAGTATAAATCTCATCGAGGCCAACGACTGTGGCATCAAACTCAGCAGCGACCTGTGCCAATGCTTGCTTGTTAATGTCTGTCACCACTAGCTTGGCTCCAGCTTGATGGAGGTATCGACATAAGTGATAACCAACGTGACCAAGGCCCTGAACAGCTACCCGCAGCCCAGCGACGTTATCTTTACCCAGTTTGTGCTTTACTGCTGCCTCAATTCCAAGATAAGTACCCAGTGCTGTGAAAGGCGATGGATCACCACTCTTGCCTTCCAGACCTGCCATATAAGGGGTTTCTTGATGAGCAGTCATGATGTCTTGCGTCGTAATACCAACATCTTCTGCACTGTAGTAACGACCTCCAAGGGTATGTACCGCTCGGCCGAATGCCCTAAACAACTCAGGGGATTTGTCTTTTCTTGCATCACCAATGATCACGGCTTTACCGCCGCCCATCGCAAGCCCTGCGACAGCGTTCTTGTAGGTCATTCCTCTGGACAACCGAAGAACATCAGTTATCGCTTCCTGGTCGTTGGCATATGCCCACATTCGGCAACCACCGACTGCTGGCCCTAGTGTGGTATCGTGAATGGCGACTATCGCTTTTAGACCAGAGTCCTTGTCCCGAAAGAAAGCAACTTCTTCGTGGTTATCGAATGATTCAAGATCAAATACAGACATCAATGCGCTCCAATTAATTTGGCTTGTTCTATTTAGCGCAAAGATAGCACCACCAGCAGCCTAGGGCTACTGATGTAAATTTATTTCTGGATTAGTAGGTGTAAAGATAAATTGATAGCTAGTGAGGTTGGAAAAAATTGATAGCGTCGATATTGCTAACAACATGCTGGCGGGGGAGGCCTGCATGCATAAAAACATTGCCCTGAGCTTTAAAGCCATATTGGGTATAAAAATCTACCGTATCAAGTTTAGCAGAAATAGTCACATCAACCATTCCTGTCTCCTTGGCTAGGTCAACAAGGCCCTTTAAAACCAACGCACCCAGACCAAGGCAACGATATGACGGTAAAACACAGATACGACTAATAACTCCGGTGCTTGTAAGGCGCCCACAACCAACCGCTGTATTATCATTAAAGACAATCACATGATGCGCCTGAGCATCCTTTTCATCAAATTCAATTTGTGAAGGGGTTCTTAGCTCTAAAACATTAATCTTATTTCTCAATGACCGTAATATTGTTTCGTCATTGTTCCACGATGCTTTAGTGATTTTGTACTGTGTTTCCAATGTTAGTCCTGCAAATAAAAGTATCCAGCATTAATAAGCGTAACCACCAGTGCCTGAAATTCTGGAAATGTTAACCAATGGTTAAGTTGAGTATACGACAACTCGCTGTTGTCTGCGAGTAATCTCAACCCTTCTTTAAACTCATTAGCTAGCGTAAATTCTTCACCGTTAATGTAAATACTACTTACCGCTAATGCTTGGTCGAAATATAGACACCTAAGGCCGCCAAGTCGCACGAGTAGGGTATCTTGACTGAAACACTCGATTAACTCTTGTGACGAAAACTCTTCCAACTCGGTATCGATGGCTAGTTCGTGTTTTGCTTGGGATAGATGTGAACCCAGAAATTTGGTTAGTGCAGCGTCATCTTCTAACAATGAGCTCATCGCCTGTTTAAGCTTTTGCACATCATTTGTGTCAATCAATCCGGGGGTGTTGGTCACTTGACGCTCAGGATCGATAACCATATCGGTACCTAATTCCTGATCAATCATAAAGTCAGCGAAATTACTCAGCAAAGTTGTCTTTGAGCTTGTTCTAAAGCCAACCGAAAAGCTCATTGAATTTTCGAGCGCAACGCCTTGGTGGGGAAATCCTGGCGGGATATATAGCATATCGCCAGGTAGCAGCTGAGCATCGATGATTGGACTGAATGTTTCAACATGTAATAGTGCAGAATGTGCAATAACTTCCTTATGTTCGTTATTGTTGCCTACTTGCCAATGACGCTTACCACTGCCTTGAATTATAAAAACATCATAGTTGTCGATGTGCGGACCAACGCCACCGCCGGGTGTTGCAAAACTAACCATAACATCATCAATACGCCAGTTTGGTAAAAAGCGAAACGGGCGAATAAGCTCTGCCACTTGCTCATCCCAATGATCAACGCCTTGAATCAACAATGACCAATCTTTATCGCCCAGGTGACTATAGTCTTCAAAAGGGCCGTGCGCTGCCTGCCATTGTCCTTGCTCTTGCCATACCAGCCGAGATTCTATCTGCTCCTCCATCGCTAGCCCTGCAAATTCGTCAGGGCTAATTGGATCGGAAAAATCTTCAATGGCTTGGCGAATAAGAACAGGTTTTTTCTGCCAATAGGTATCAAGGAACTGCTGCGGTGTTAAATCATTAAGGTTTACTGTGTACATAATTTTCGGTCTGTTAGCAAAAGGGCAATGATAGTGAGACTATCATTGCCCTTGAAGATTTCAGTTGGCTTTTATCAAGCCTAGGTTAACGTTATCTTAAGCGATATCGTCGACAAATGCGATGGCACGGCCAATATAATTAGCTGGTGTCATTGCTTTAAGTTGTACTTTAACATCATCTGGCAATTCCAAACCATCGATAAATACAGCTAAATCAGCACTATTAATGCGTTTACCACGAGTTAACTCTTTTAATTTCTCGTAAGGCTTTTCAATCGCATAGCGGCGCATCACTGTTTGTACTGGCTCAGCCAACACTTCCCAGTTCGCGTCTAAGTCTTTAAGCAATGCTTCTTGGTTTAGTTCAAGTTTACTCAAACCTTTAAGCGTAGATTGATAAGCAATTACAGAGTACGCCAGACCAACACCCATGTTTCGTAACACAGTTGAGTCAGTTAAATCACGCTGCCAGCGAGATACCGGCAATTTTTGTGAAAGGTGACCCATTACTGCGTTGCCAAGCCCTAAGTTGCCCTCTGAGTTTTCAAAATCAATTGGGTTAACTTTATGCGGCATCGTTGATGAACCAATTTCGCCTGCAATGGTTTTTTGCTTGAAATGACCCAAACAAATGTAGCCCCAAATATCACGATCGAAGTCGAGCAAGATAGTGTTAAAGCGGCTTACGGCGTCAAACAATTCCGCAATATAATCATGTGGCTCAATCTGTGTTGTAAAGGCATTCCAAGTTAGGCCCAAAGAATTAACAAACTCTTGAGAGAAAGCATGCCAATCAACTTCTGGGTAAGCACTTAGGTGAGCATTGTAGTTGCCTACGGCACCATTGATCTTGCCAAGTAGTTCAATTTTTTTGATTTGCTCTAGTTGGCGAGATAAGCGCATGTAAACATTTGCAAATTCTTTACCCATGGTCGATGGTGAAGCCGGTTGACCGTGGGTTCGAGAAAGCAGTGGAGCCGCTTTGTATTCGATTGCCTGTGATTTTATTTCGCTTAATAGCTGTTCACCGTATGGCAAAATAACATCATTAACACCAGCACGCAGCATGAGGGCATGTGATAGGTTATTGATATCTTCTGAGGTACATGCAAAATGAATAAATTCATTGACTGCGTGCAATTCTGGGTTGTTTGCTACTTGTTCTTTAAGGAAATACTCAACTGCTTTTACATCATGATTCGTTGTACGTTCAATTTCTTTACAACGTGCAGCGTGCTCTTCATTAAAGTTGCTAACGATAGCATCTAACAATGCATTTGCCTCATCACTCAAAGCCGGAACTTCTGTGATTTGTGGCGTTGCTGCTAATTTTTGTAACCAACGTACTTCGACTTCCACGCGGTATTTGGTTAAACCAAACTCGCTAAATATGGCACGAAGCTCTTTTGTTTTACTGCCGTAACGACCATCGATTGGAGAAACTGCTGTTAATGCAGAAAGTTCCATGGGTATATCCTCAATAACTTGATTAGATTTGATTTAGTTGCTGTTTTGCATTTCTTACTAGCTCTTTACGGTTGAAAAATAGGTGGCGGCGTTTGCCTCCCATTTGACGCCATAATACAGCGGCTCGGACACCAGCAAGCAATAATGTACGGATCTTTTGTTGTACTGCTTGCTGTTGTAATTGGTTTGGCGACCCGGTAATTTGGATCTTTGCCCCTAGTGGGCTAATAATATCACTATATACGCTAGCCATATTGGCAATGACCGCGTCATCATTGATTGTAAAATGGTGTAACTGACGTTTCACTTGATCCAAGCGTTGGCCCATCATTGAAATAGAGCTGCTTGACGCGCTCAGCTTTCGCTCTAACGAAATAAGGCCGGTAATGTATTTCGTTATTTCGATACTACGACCTTCACCGCTGTCAGAAAGTTGGGTCAACAAGGTTTTATAACCAAGAAATAAATCACTGGAAGGCGTGTAAACATCGCGATATGACGCAGGATCGGTACACAACAAACCATTGACACAGATAGCCCACTGCGCTGAATCAACTGTGCCATTCTTTGCCATGTTGTGGGCTAATTGAGCACACTGGGCAAGTGCAGCGAATGCCATTACTTGAGCATTTTTGTCTTGCTGGCTCATCTTAATCTCTCACTACTTCATCAATAATGGCGCCACCAAGACAAACGTCGCCTTGGTAAAATACAGCGGATTGACCTGGAGTGACGGAGCTTTGCGGCTGATCGAAAATGACGCGAACTTGATCTGGCCCAGCAGGATACAACGTACATGGAATATCTGTTTGACGATAGCGTGTTTTAACCGTGAGCTTGGTAACTTCTTGCGGCCCTTTGCGATCCGTCCAGTGAAGCTGGCTTGCCAGTAGGCCGTTTGAAAATAGGCGAGGGTGGTCGCTGCCTTGGCCAACTAACAATACATTGCGATCTAAATCTTTATCAACCACATACCAAGGGGCCTCACCGTGATTGGTTAGTCCACCAATTTGCAGGCCTTTTCGCTGGCCCAATGTGTGATACATTAAACCATCATGCTTACCTATCACTTCCCCTTCGCAGGTTTCAATATTACCTGGCTGGGCTGGAAGGTATTTTGCTAAGAAGTCTTTGAATTTTCGCTCGCCAATAAAACAAATACCAGTAGAGTCTTTTTTATTGTGGGTAATTAGGCCTTGCTCAAGCGCTATTTCGCGGACTTGTGGCTTTTCTAGACCACCGACAGGAAATAATGTTTGTGCAATATGCTCGCTACCTAGCGTATAAAGGAAATAACTTTGGTCTTTATTATTATCCAGGCCACGTATTAATTGCCATTGACCATCCACTTCACGACGCTGTACATAGTGGCCGGTAGCAATATAGTCAGCGCCTAGCGCTTCAGCGGCAAATTCTAAAAAGGCCTTGAACTTGATTTCTTTATTACAAATGATATCTGGGTTTGGCGTTCGGCCTGCTTTGTATTCTTCCAGGAAATATTCAAAAACATTATCCCAGTACTCAGCGGCAAAATTAATGCTGTGTAATTCGATGCCTAATTTGTCACAAACAGCTTGTGCATCGGCAAGGTCTTGAGCGGCTGAACAGTACTCGTCTGTGTCATCTTCTTCCCAGTTTTTCATAAACAGGCCTTCGACCTGATAACCCTGTTGCTTTAATAAATAAGCTGAAACGGAAGAGTCAACACCGCCGGAAATACCAACGATTACTTTTTTACTTGCCTTATCGACCATGATGTACCTTGTGCTAAATGTGACGCCCATCCACCAAAATTATAACCAGAACGAATAAAGTGTGATCTAGGTAACGCTGGGATGGTATTTTTCGGGCGAAAATTCTAACACGAATTAAGGTCTTGGCATAGTAAAAACAGCGAGTAAAGCCCAATCCCAATTTCAATAATCAATTGACCGTAAAATTAGTGGAATTGGTATAATTTACAGCCAACGATTAGCATCAGGCTAATTGCCTTTTACAAGCTACGACCGTTAGCCTTGAATCGTGCTATAACAGCCGTTTTCAATGCCGTCGATCGTCCAGGAACCAATTCGGTAGCGAATTAGGCGGAGCGTTGGATGTCCAATGTGGGCCGTCATGCGGCGTACTTGGCGATTGCGACCTTCACTAATGGTGATTTCGAGCCAACTTGTTGGTATATTCTTGCGTTCTCTAATCGGTGGGGTACGTGACCATAGCAATGAAGGTTGTTCGATTAGCTTAACAGTAGCTGGAAGAGTCAATCCATCTTTTAGTTTGACACCACGAGAGAGCTCTTCGATTTTTTCTTGGCTAGGAATGCCCTCTACTTGAGCCCAGTAGGTTTTGCTGGTTTTCTTTTTCGGTTGGGTGAGTTTAGCTTGTAACTTACCATCGTTAGTCAACAACAATAACCCTTCACTGTCGCGGTCTAACCGTCCGGCAGCATAGACCCCTTTTTCAGTAATAAAATCAGCTAATGTTGAACGGTTGTTATCGTCCGTGAACTGACTTAATACATCAAAGGGTTTGTTGAACAGAATTATTTTCTGTTGCGCAGGTGCACAGTTTTTTTTGACACGACGATTTACGGGCCTCGTATCGCCGCTTTTATTGGTAAATCGCTGACGAAGCTTTTTAGAATGCATCATCTTACTTAACTTAAAGGATAATGCACCATTGTAACGCGTTTCGTCACGACTATCTAATTGGTTATCTCTTCACCAATCGGACTGATTTTTTCAGCATGAGCCCCTTTAGGGCCACTTTGCAGTTCGTAATTTACTTCTTGTCCTGCCTTTAATGTCCGGTAGCCTTCCATTTCAATTACAGAGTAATGGGCAAACACATCTTCACCACCACTGTCTGGACAAATAAAACCAAATCCTTTTGCGTTGTTAAACCATTTCACTGTACCGGTAGCCATAAGCTAAATTCCTTTTTGATCAAATTTTCTATCAATATGTGAGAACAGAATTAGTATTTAAACACTGTAGTGGGTGATTAAATAAGTAATAACTATTAGAATAGTTAAACAAAA
Source organism: uncultured Gammaproteobacteria bacterium (assembly GCA_937139475.1). Classification (GTDB taxonomy): domain Bacteria; phylum Pseudomonadota; class Gammaproteobacteria; order Enterobacterales; family Psychrobiaceae; genus Psychrobium. The sequence goes on from CAKZQF010000204.1 coordinate 48,633, forward strand.
TAAAATTTCAGTCAAGAGAAAAAGCTGATTTATTATTAAAAACAATGCATATTTACAGTTAAGTTAAAAATAAGGTCTAAAATTAAATTATGAGTGATTCAAGTGAACTTGAGTTTGTTATTGAAAGAGACACTCAAAAAGAGGCGCTAAAGCCTCCATCATTATATCAAGTAGTACTAAACAATGATGACTACACACCAATGGATTTTGTTATCGAGATACTGACAGTATTTTTTGCAAAAAGTGAGGAAGAGGCATTTCAGATTATGATGATGGTGCACGAGCAAGGCAAGGCTTCGTGTGGAACCTATAGCGCTGACGTAGCAGAAACAAAAGTTAGTCAAGTTAACGATTGCGCAAGAGAGCATCAACATCCGCTCTTGTGTACTATGGAAGAAGTTTAACTGGCTCAAGCGGTGAACTTATTACAAGGGGATATTTATGTTAAATAAATCACTAGAACTTACACTGAATAACGCATTTCGTGATGCTCGCGCAAAACGTCATGAGTTTATGACGGTGGAGCACCTTTTACTTGCCTTAACTGATAATGAATCAGCGAAACAGGCTCTCTTGGCTTGCGGAGCAGATATTAAATTACTCCAAGTCGATATCACCTCGTTTATCGAAGAAACAACACCGCTTTTAGGTCTTGATGATGAAGAACGCGAAACTCAACCAACACTGGGGTTTCAACGGGTATTACAGCGAGCAGTGTTTCATGTGCAATCCTCAGGAAACAGTGAAGTTACCGGTGCTAATGTCTTGGTTGCTATTTTTAGTGAACAAGAATCTCAAGCAACCTACCTACTTAAGAAAGCCAATATCTCGCGTTTGGATATTGTGAACTATATTTCCCACGGGGTGAGTAAGGATGGGGATGCAGATCCCGTTCCTGGCTTAGAACAAAATCCCGGTGATGACGAACAATCCAAAGCCAATGCGCTAACTAAGTATGCTAGTAATTTAAATGAAGCAGCGCGTGCTGGTGATATAGACCCACTGATAGGTCGCCAAAGTGAAGTAGAACGTACGATTCAAGTGCTGTCACGGCGCCGCAAGAATAATCCGTTACTAGTGGGTGAAGCTGGTGTGGGTAAAACCGCTATTGCCGAGGGGTTAGCTTACCGTATCGTTAACGATGATGTACCTAATATCATTAAGGAACATGTTATATATTCTCTGGATATGGGAGCGATATTAGCGGGCACTAAATACCGTGGTGACTTTGAGAAGCGCTTTAAAGCGGTATTAAAAGAGTTTGAAAAAGAACCTGATTCCATTCTATTTATCGATGAAATTCATACGATAATTGGTGCGGGAGCCGCTTCTGGCGGGATGATGGATGCATCCAACCTGCTAAAACCGTTGTTATCAAGTGGTCAGTTGCGTTGTATTGGCTCAACTACCTATCAGGAGTTTCAAGGGGTATTTGAAAAAGACCGCGCGCTTGCACGACGCTTTCAAAAAATCGACGTAGTCGAACCGACCATTGAAGAAACCACTGAAATACTGATGGGGTTAAAGCCTTGTTATGAAGAGCATCATAATGTGTCCTATACACATAATGCACTGCGGGCGGCGGCGAAGCTGTCTGACAAATACATCTTGGAACGCTTCTTACCAGATAAAGCAATTGATATTATCGATGAAGCTGGTGCGCGGGTAGCGATGACACGAGATACTGATGACGATAGCGTAATCGATGTTGCACAGATTGAATCGATTATCGCCAAAATGGCGCGTATTCCTGAACAGTCAGTATCTTCTTCTGATGTTGATTTGCTTAAAAATCTTGACCGTAATCTGAAGTTGGTGGTGTTTGGACAGGATCCTGCGATTGAAAAACTCACCAGTGCCATTCGTTTATCACGTTCAGGGCTTGGCAATGAAGATAAGCCGATTGGTTCATTCTTGTTCGCTGGACCAACAGGGGTTGGTAAAACGGAAGTTTGTAAGCAGCTTGCCAAAAGTTTAGGTGTCGAGCTGATTCGCTTTGATATGTCAGAATACCTAGAGAGCCACACGGTAAGTCGATTGATTGGTGCACCTCCTGGCTATGTTGGTTATGACCAAGGTGGCTTGTTAACCGATGCAGTGCGTAAACATCCACATAGTGTGGTGCTTTTAGATGAAATAGAAAAAGCACACGGTGATGTCTACAACCTGTTATTGCAAGTAATGGATCACGGTAGTCTGACCGATAACAACGGCCGTAAAGCCGATTTTAGAAATGTTATTGTGGTGATGACAACAAATGCTGGTGCTAGTGAAACTGAACGCAAATCAATTGGTTTCAAGATGCAGGATAACTCCACAGATGCGATGCAAGAAATTAACCGTATCTTTACACCAGAGTTTAGGAATCGCTTAGATTCGATTGTTTGGTTTAACAGTCTAGAACACGCGATTATCGACCAAGTAGTAGATAAGTTTGTGGTCGAGGTGCAAGCACAGTTAGATAATAAGTGTGTAACCCTTGAAGTGTCAAAAGCGGCAAGAACCTGGCTCGTGAACAAAGGCTACGATAAAACCATGGGCGCGCGTCCAATGACCAGGGTGATTCAAGAACACTTGAAGAAACCGATGGCCAATGAATTACTGTTTGGTAAATTGATTAAAGGCGGTACGGTGAGCGTTGATCTGAAAAATGATAAGTTGGAATTTACTTACATTCCACTGAATGAAACAGAAAGTGCTTAGTATTGTTTATAAGTAGATAACAAAAAGCCCATCATTTGATGGGCTTTTTACTTTTTAGCTAAATTTATCAATCTAGCTAATTATATGATCTGTCTAGGTCTTAACGAGCACGGAATACAATGCGACCTTTCGTAAGATCGTAAGGGGTTAGTTGTACTGTTACTTTATCACCTGTAAGAATTCGGATGTAGTTTTTACGCATTTTGCCAGAAATATGCGCTGTTACAACATGTCCATTTTCTAATTCTACGCGGAACATTGTATTAGGTAGAGTGTCTAATACAGTGCCTTGCATTTCAATGTTGTCTTCTTTTGCCATTTTAAGACTTATTCCTGTCGATTTAATTAAAAGTTGTATAAATAGTAAACAACTTAATTGCTGCTAATTTATGGGCGCAAATAATGACGTAATTAGGTCGTCGTGTAAAGGTTTGCGCACTATTTTTTGAACTTTATCCATTGTTCTTCGATGAAACGCTCATTTGGTCCATAGTTTTTCTTATAATTCATCGCGTCACATTCGTCTATTTGGTATCCGAGGTAGAGATATTTCTTATGCTGCTGCTTTGCCAGTTTAATCTGCTGTAAAATATTAAACTGGCCTAACGAGCGTTTATCTAACGATGGCTCGAAAAATGTGTAAACTGCAGATAATGCGTCACTAACAGAATCACATACGGCAACACTGACCAATTTTCCATCGAGATATCCCTCAATAAAAACGCGATCGAGCCAACTGCACTGGGTAAAGCTAGCAAGTGTTTCTTCTTTCGGCGGGTACATGCTGCCACTGGCATGTCGGTGGGCGATATAACGTGCGTATAGCGGAAAATAGTCTGGTGATGGCGTGCTGCGTGTTCGTAACTCGACATCCTTGTTTTTGGAAAGAATGCGCCTTTGACTTTTAGTTGGGACAAATTCGCTAACAGCGATTCTAATACTCTGACACGCATTACAATTAGTGCAATGTGGGCGATATGCATCTTCTCCCCCACGTCGAAAGCCTCTGGGTAATAGTTGTTGATAGGTATCGCTGTTCATTTGCGCCTGAGGGTGAACGACCAACAACTGCTCTTGACGATCGGGTAAATAACTACAATCAAATTCACCCGTTAAACCAAGTTGTAACTTATAAATATCATTCATAGCTGATTTCCTGCACTGACCAGACTACTTCTTTTGGATCCCCCATGGCAAGACCATTTTTTAAATGTGCGACAAAGTCAGTTCGCGGCATCTCTTTGGCACCGAGTGACAATAAATGAGGATTTGGCACCTGACAGTCGATTAAACTAATCCCGCGCTTATTTAGCCACCGTGAAAGGGCATATAAGCCAGTTTTAGAGGCATTGCTCATGAGCGAGAACATCGATTCACCACAAAATGTATTAGCAACGAACAGGCCATATACGCCGCCCACCAGCTCATCGTCATGCCAAACTTCGATGCTATGGGCAATGCCTTGTTTATGCAGCAACGTATAAGCGGCAATTATATCGCTATTAATCCAGGTCTCATCTTCATAAGGACGCGGACTAGCACAATGTTTGATAACCTCTTCGAAGGCGAGGTTAATGGTTACTTTAAAGGTTTTTTTTCTTAGAAATCTCGCAAAGCTGCTGCTAACATAGAAATCGTCAGTTTTAATAACACACCTTGGATTAGGAGACCACCACATGATTGGTTCGCCTTCGCTATACCATGGGAAAATTCCTTGCTGATAGGCACTAAATAATCGTTGGGTAGAAAGTTGACCGCCAGCAGCGAGCAAACCATTTGGTTTTAAAAGAGCTTTGCTTACTGGAGGAAACTGATCGTCATGATCATTTAATATTGTTAGTTGCGCCATAGTATTGATTGGTTTAATATTTGTTTCATGAATATATGCTATAGCTTTACATAGTCGGTGGCGTAAGACAAACATTCAAGCAGCTATGAGAGCATCACATAGGCACAGACAAGGGATCACATGGAGAATCAAATGAGGTGGTTTGCCTATATAATTGGATTATTGGTTATTAGTGCAAGTGTGGCTAATTACGCGGTTGCTGAAGAAACGATTAATATTTCTAAAGTAGAATCCGGCACCGTATTAAGTGTTCGAAAGCTTAGTGAGGCAGACTTACTACGCGATCAAAGTCGAGGCTGGGCGTTGTTCGGTAATGCGTTGATTGGCGGTGTGTTAGGTTATCAACATGGCGGTGGTTCTGCGCTGGATGTAAAAATGGTACTCAATAGTGTACTTCGCCATAACAATAAAACCTCAACAACGAATATGCTTGAAAGCGCAGATAAAATTCGACTGTATGAGATCCAGGTAACCTTGCGTAATGGTGATAGAAAAACCATTGTCACGTCAAACAACAATAATACGGTTTATCGAGTCAGTGACAAAATCCGCTTGGTACATTTTGAAACCGGCGTGTTTATCGATAAGATCTTATAGCGATTGAGCTATTAAACGATAAAAAGCCTAACTCTTTTTGGAGTTAGGCTTTTTTTTGGCTGTATTAATACCAATAACACAAATTTAGTTGATTATTTTTCATGTTCTAAACGAATGATGGCTACGTTATTTATTTTCTATCGTAGAATGACTACATACGCAAATAAATGCCTTGTCTACATGGATGTAGGCACTTAGGTTTAGTCAGGAACTATAAACCTGTGCCATAATCCGTTTATCTACACTACAAAATAGGCCACTTTATTAATGTAATTGGTATAACAGGCTAGTATTATTGTGCGTCTAGGAAGCGTTCTGCATCCAAGGCGGCCATACAACCAGAACCTGCAGAAGTGATTGCTTGACGGTAGTGTTGATCAAATACATCACCAGCGGCAAAGACACCTTCTACCGATGTTTGTGTTGCGTTACCGGCAAGACCAGATTGTACCTTAAGGTATCCACCGTCCATTTCTAATTGGCCTTCGAATATACCTGTATTTGGCTGATGACCGATTGCGATGAATACACCATCCACAGCTACTTCGCTGTCAGTGTTACCGTTAGTGCCTTCTAGTTTAAGGCCGGTAACGCCCATTTGGTCGCCAACTACTTCGCTAAGCGTAGAGTTAAGGTGCAATTCGATGTTACCGTTTTGCGCTTTATCCATTAGTCGATCGCTAAGGATTTTTTCACTGCGGAATGAATCACGGCGATGAATCATATGTACTTTTGACGCGATATTAGATAAGTATAGTGCTTCTTCTACAGCGGTATTACCACCACCAACAACAGCAACTTCTTTACCACGGTAAAAGAATCCATCACAGGTTGCACACGCAGAAACGCCGCGGCCCATAAATTCTTCTTCTGACGGTAAACCGATGTATTTAGCCGATGCGCCAGTGGCAAGAATAACTGCATCTGCGGTAAATACTTGATTGTCACCAGTTAGGGTAAACGGGCGCTTAGAGAAATCTACGCTGTTGATATGATCAAAAATAATTTCTGTATCGAACTTTTCTGCATGCTCCTTCATGCGATCCATTAAAGCTGGACCTGTCAGATCATTTGCATCACCTGGCCAGTTCTCTACTTCGGTGGTAGTGGTTAACTGGCCACCTTGTTGTATGCCGGTAACAAGTACTGGCTTTAAGTTTGCGCGCGCTGCATAAACTGCTGCGGTGTAGCCAGCTGGACCCGAACCAAGTATAAGTAACTGACAATGTTTAACGTCGCTCATGTGGACTCCTGAAAAAGATTTAAGCAATAGATTATTTTGCTAGGCAATATAAAGATTGATGGGGGCAAGTACAAGCATTACAAGTGATAAAAACAAAAAAGGGAAAGCAAAACGCTTTCCCTTAGTCTAATTGTAAGCTAATTCAATTAGGCAATAGCTTGTTCTGGCGCCACGTACTCAAGGCCGTGAGCAACGGCAACACTTTCACACGTAATTTTGCCATCAATAACATTTAGGCCAGCTAGGAAGTGAGGGTTGTTACCCAATGCTTCTTTATAGCCTTTATTTGCAAGCTCAATGATAAAAGGTAGCGTTGCGTTGTTAAGCGCAAAAGTTGATGTGCGTGGTACGGCGCCTGGCATGTTCGCCACACAGTAATGCACAACATCATCAACGATGAATGTTGGGTCCTGATGCGTCGTTGCATGTGATGTTTCAATACAGCCACCTTGGTCGATTGCTACATCAACAATTGCAGCGCCAGCTTTCATCGCCGCGATATGCGCTTTGGTGATTAATTTAGGTGCAGCCGCACCAGGGATTAACACACCACCGATAACCAAATCAGCTGCCAAGACTTCTTTTTCTAACGTGTCAGCAGTTGAGTATAATACTTTAGCTGTGTTACCAAACTGCACGTTTAAACGGCGTAACGTATCAATGTTGCGATCAAGAATAGTTACTTCAGCACCCATACCAACAGCCATTTGTGCTGCATTGTTACCAACCATACCACCGCCAACAACGACAACTTTTGCAGGCTCAACACCAGGCACGCCACCTAATAACATGCCGCGTCCTGCGTTAGATTTTTCTAACGCTTGTGCGCCAGCTTGAATTGACATGCGGCCAGCCACCTCAGACATTGGTGCAAGCAGTGGTAAGCCACCGTTATTGTCTGTAACTGTTTCATAAGCGATACAAACGGCTTTAGAATCAATAAGATCTTGTGTTTGCGGTAAATCAGGTGCCAAGTGTAGGTAAGTGAATAAAATTTGGCCTTCGCGTAACATTGCACGTTCAACAGCTTGAGGCTCTTTTACCTTCACAATCATTTCCGCAGAGGCGAAAATGGCTGAAGCTTCGCTAGCGATAGTTGCACCAGCTGCAATATAATCTTGGTCTGAAAAACCTATACCGCTACCGGCATTAGTTTCTACCACTACGCTGTGACCGTTCTGGATTAATTCACGTACACTTGCTGGAACCATACCTACGCGGTATTCGTGATTTTTAATTTCTTTAGGTACACCGATAATCATATTGTTATCCTTCTATTGTTATGGGTTTGATTGTTTCCAACTATGTCAGCTAAACGCTGTTTAATAGATTGGGTTAATGTTGAATATTATAAACAAGGTGTACTGAAATTAATCACTCTTGTTGGTAGCTAATTTCAAATGATTTGGTGGATTATGCTGTAAACCATGCTATTGTTGGTGTTTTATGCTGAATTATACGAAATGGGTAGTCTATGGAACTAGATCGAATTGATAAAAGTATTCTACGTGAGTTGCAAAACGATGGTCGTATCTCAAATGTCGAGCTCTCTAGGCGAGTCGGCTTAAGTCCCACTCCTTGTCTTGAGCGGGTAAAACGTCTAGAGAAAAATAAAGTGATCCGTCAGTACACGACGTTGCTTGACCCCAATTTGCTTAATGCTTCATTGATGGTTTATGTTGAGATAACGTTGCACCGCTCAAGTGCCGATGTATTTGATCGCTTTAATCTTGCAGCCCATCAACTTGATTCCATTTTGGAATGTCATTTGGTGTCCGGTGACTTTGATTACTTAATCAAAACCCGTGTATCGGATATGTCGACCTATCGCAAAGTGATAAACGAAACCTTGCTGGCGTTACCAGACATAAAAGATTCGCGTACCTACGTAGTTATGGAAGAAGTTAAGTATTCAACTCAGATAAATATTACTTAGTGCAGTAACAGCGATATTCAGCAGGTTTTAATCTAGCCAGGGTATTATGATTAATCATTTGACTATTATTAGCTAAATTCTAGTCAGTTAACTTGTTTTTCGTAGAATTTAATAGATAAATTTTGTAAGGTAAACTGTTGCGCCAAGTTATTTGTTTGTTGGCGCTAATATTGGCCAAATTAGCATGAACATATCTTGTCTGCTGAGTTAAGAATGGATTGAGGGAGTAAGCTTTGTCGTCAGATAATATCGTGCAATCAGATTGCGAATCAGCGATAGAAAATAACCAAGCGCCGCTGCCTATTACTGGCATGCAACGCGTGTTAGAGGCTGCTATTGTAACCTCAACGTTGTTGTCGCTTTACCTGCTATTAGCACTGTATAGTTTTAACCCAATGGATGCTGCCTGGACGCAAACCGCGGTCTCTGGTGCTTCGCAAAATTGGATGGGACATACTGGTGCGTATCTGGCCGATATTCTATTTTTCAGTGTTGGCTTCCTAGCCTACACATTACCATTTCTGCTAGCGATGCTAGGCTATGTGTTATTTAAGGCCCACCATAAGCTACGTGCTATCGATTTCTTCACCTTAGGACTACGCTTAATTGGCTTTTTTCTCACGGCTTTTGGTGTATTAGCTACAGCAAGTATTAATTTTGATGACTTGCACCAAGCCTTTTCCGCTGGCGGTGTCATAGGGGATTTAATTGCCACGGCAATGCTGCCGAATTTCAACTTTTTGGGTACCACTTTGCTTTTGGTATGCTTTATCGCCACCGGGCTAACGCTGCTCACTGGCGTAAGTTGGGTTCAGGTCGTTGATGCAACGGGTGCAAGTGTGATCAAAGCCTTGGTATGGCTATGGCGAATACCTACACGGATGGGCGAAGTACAGCAACAACGTGCTGAGAATAAAGAAGCAATAGAGGCGCAACGGTTAGAAGCCCAAGCACTCGACGAGATTAAAACAGAGCAGACGTTAGCGACCTTTCTTGATGATGTCGAACCAGAGACGGATAGATCACCTCGCATACAACTAGAAGACATAGCGGATGATCAAGAGATAGATGTATCTCAGGACTCAAATATTACATCCCAACAAGCACCTGAAGAAGACTTGAGCCCGTATCAACGACCAGAGCCTAGTTTAGGCGCAGTTGAAACGCTTAGTCATGACGAACAACCTAGCTTGGGGCCGCTTGAATCAACCGATGTGGTCCCCGAGTCATCGACTAAAGCGCTTGCTGAGGCGATTGCGGCTGTACAGCCCAAAGTGGTCGAAGTAGAAGACGATGATGAAGACCGTGGCATTGATGGTCTGCCGCCAGTGCGTCGCAGTACCACGCCGCTGCCGACATTAGAATTACTTGATGCGCCTAAAAGGGCGCTCAATCCGATAGCCCAAGAAGATTTAGATAGGGTCTCGCGCCTTGTTGAAGCTAAATTACTAGATTTTAACATCCAAGCCAATGTGGTGGATGTTTTCCCTGGTCCAGTCATCACACGATTCGAGTTAGATTTAGCACCGGGTATTAAAGTTAGCAAAATAAGTGGCTTATCTAAAGACTTGGCTCGCTCACTATCCGCGCTAAGTGTTCGCGTGGTAGAAGTCATTCCTGGCAAAAGTGTGATTGGACTTGAGATACCGAATGAAAATCGAGAGATAGTTTATTTACGCGAAAACCTGTCGAGTGACAAATTTAGCCAATCTAAATCGCCGCTAACGATGGTATTGGGTAAAGATATATCGGGTCTACCTGTAGTGGTTGATCTGGGCAAAATGCCACATTTATTGGTTGCAGGTACAACAGGCTCTGGTAAATCTGTAGGGGTTAATGCAATGATTCTGTCATTGCTTTACAAATCGACACCTGAGCAAGTTCGCATGATTATGATTGACCCTAAAATGCTTGAACTGTCAGTTTATGAGGGGATTCCGCACCTGCTATCAGAAGTGGTGACCGACATGAAGGAGGCTGCAAACGCACTCCGTTGGTGTGTTGGTGAAATGGAACGTCGCTATAAGCTATTATCAGCTGTGGGTGTTCGTAATTTAGCGGGTTATAACGCCAAGATTATTGCAGCCAAAGAAGCTGGTGTCCCCCTGACTGACCCTCTGTGGAAGCCTGGTGATAGTATGGATGAAACCGCCCCAGAATTAGAAACCCTGCCGAGTATCGTGGTGATTGTCGATGAATTTGCTGACATGATTATGATAGTTGGTAAAAAGGTCGAAGAATTGATCGCTCGTATTGCACAAAAAGCACGTGCCGCTGGCATCCACCTGATTTTGGCGACACAGCGACCGTCGGTAGATGTAATTACCGGACTGATTAAAGCGAATATCCCGACACGTATCGCGTTCCAAGTTTCATCTCGTGTTGATTCTCGTACTATCCTTGATCAACAAGGGGCAGAGCAGCTACTTGGGCAAGGTGACATGTTGTATTTACCACCGGGCACAGGGGTACCGACGCGAGTTCATGGCGCGTTTGTTGATGACCATGAAGTTCACAAGGTGGTCGACGATTGGAAGTTGCGTGGTAAGCCAAATTATATTGATGCAATATTGTCCGGAGAGTCAAACGAATCAATCCTCTTACCTGGTGAAGCGGCCGAGGGTGACAGTGAAAATGATGAGTTTTACGATGAGGCGGTAGCATTTGTAACAGAAACCCGTCGCGGCTCAATTTCTAGCGTGCAGCGTAAATTTAAGATTGGTTACAATCGTGCCGCTCGTCTTATTGAACAAATGGAAGCCTCCGGTGTCGTAAGTTCACCAGGCCATAATGGTACACGTGAGGTTCTCGCCCCGCCTGCACCGAAAGTTTAAGAAAAGGTTGTTATGTTAAAAGGTAAACTAGTCTTTATTATCGGTGCGCTGTTGGCGAGCCAAGTTGTGGTTGCTAATCCGTTACCTGAGGGCGTTAAACCTGCCCACAGTACCAATCCAGTGGCGGTAAGTCAGGCGGCACAGGAACTTCGTCAAACGTTGGCTTTGATTCCGCAGTTTTCTTCGGTTTTTGAGCAACAGGTGTTTGATGCGAAGGGAGGCTTAATTCAAAAAGCTAGTGGCAATGTTGAAGTCTCGCAGCCCAATCAATTTCGCTGGCAAACCAATGAACCTGATGAGTCATTAATTGTCTCTGATGGGGAGTCAGTTTGGGTTTATAACCCGTTTGTAGAGCAAGTGAGTATCTTGAGCCTTGATCAAACCGTGAAACAGTCACCTTTGTGGTTGATTGCTAATCAAACGGATGCCGCATGGTCACAGTTTAAGGTGACAAAAGATGGCAATACTTATTCAATCAAACCAAATGATCCGCAAGCGTTGACTCGCCAAATAGAAATGTCTTTTAGCAGTGGTAAGCTGACGACATTGCGATTAGTAGATAGCCAAGGCCAATCGAGTGTCTTTGAATTAACCCAGTTTAACAGTGCGCCGAACCTGGCACCTAACAATTTTACTTTTATCCCGCCTACAGATGTTGATATTGATGATCAACGAAGTGTCCAATAGGGGCGCAATACGTTGAGTAATATCCCGCTGGACTTTTCACCTGATTTTGCGCCGTTAGCTGCTCGTATGCGGCCGCAAACTTTCGAGCAGTATATCGGTCAGGCTCATATTTTAGGCGCTGATAAGCCACTGCGTAAAGCGCTTGAGGCTGGGCGTGCCCATTCGATGATTTTATGGGGGCCACCTGGCACCGGTAAAACCACCTTGGCCGAATTAGTGGCTCATTATGTTGATGCCCATGTAGAACGAATTTCAGCGGTGACCTCCGGGGTAAAAGAAATCAGAGCGGCAATTGAGAATGCCCAGCGCATTGCGCAGTCCCAATCCCGTCGCACCTTACTCTTTGTTGATGAGGTCCACCGCTTCAATAAGTCTCAACAAGATGCCTTTTTACCCTATATTGAAGACGGAACGGTTATTTTTATCGGCGCGACAACCGAGAACCCATCGTTTCAGTTAAACAATGCGTTGCTTTCACGAGCCCGCGTGTACTTATTAAAGCGCTTAGAACACCAAGACATTATCAACTTGGTGGAACAAGCGTTAAATGATAAAGAGCGTGGTTTGGCTGCGTCAACACTGCAGATGAGCAGTGAGGTAAAGCAAGCACTTGCACAACTGGTACAGGGTGATGCAAGGATGGCGCTGAACTATCTCGAACTACTAAACGATATGGTCACCGATAAGCACCGGGATGTTAGCATGAGCATGCTATCGCAAGTGTGCGGGGACAAAGTTAGCCAATTCGATAACAAAGGGGATTTGTACTACGACTTGATTTCTGCCCTACATAAGTCTGTGCGGGGCTCATCCCCTGATGGTGCATTGTATTGGTTTTGCCGCTTGTTGGCCGTGGGCGCTGATCCGTTATATGTTGGCCGACGTCTATTGGCTATTGCCTCTGAAGATATTGGTAATGCAGACCCTAAAGCGATGCAGGTTGCGCTTAGCGCTTGGGATTGTTTTCATCGTGTTGGACCAAGTGAAGGAGAGCGCGCGCTTGCACAAGCGGTAATTTACTTGGCTTGCGCACCAAAAAGTAATGCCGTCTATAGCGCGTTCAATCAAATGAAAGCATTAGTTAAAGCAGAAACAGATTATGACGTGCCAAATCATTTACGCAACGCACCGACTAAATTAATGAGCGACTTAGGTTATGGCGATTCATACCGTTATGCTCATAACGAGGATAATGCATTTGCGGCGGGTGAGTGTTATTTACCTCCAGAGCTAAGCAACATCGAAATTTATCAGCCAACAAACCGAGGTTTAGAGGCGAAAATTGCGCAAAAATTGCAAACGTTAAAGCAGCTTGATCAACAAAGTGATGATAAACGCTATGAATAATGTGCTAATTATTGCTCTAGGCGGCGCTTTTGGTGCAGTTTCTCGTTATTGGTTAGCACTTTTGACTATTAATCTATTTGGTAAAGGCTTTCCTTTTGGTACACTTATCGCCAATTTCGTTGGCTCCCTGTTAATGGGGGTTTTATTTGGCTTAATTGAATCGGGTTCATTACTACCCCAAGCGAGAATAGCATTAGGTGTCGGCTTTTTAGGAGCATTCACGACATTCTCTACGTTTTCACTTGATACCGTATTGCTATTACAGCAGGGAGATTGGCCTAAAGCGTTGCTTAACATTTTGTTAAATGTAGGATTAAGTCTAAGTGCAGCCGGGTTAGGGCTGTGGTTAGTGAGTAAATAATGTCGATTCAAACTGAGTCACAATTAAAGTATTAATATAAGATTTCGGAAAAATAATGTTAGATTCTAAATACCTAAGAACTGAATTAGCACAAACTGCACAGCGCCTTGCGCAGCGTGGGTTTGAATTAGACGTAGAGCAATTGGCTCAGTTAGAAGAACGTCGTAAAACCCTGCAAGTAGCTACGCAAGAACTACAAGCACAGCGTAATACGCGTTCTAAGTCAATTGGTCAGGCCAAGGCTCGTGGAGAGGATATTGCGCCGTTACTGGCACAAGTTGGCGAGTTAGGCGACCAGTTAGAAGCGGCTAAGCATGACTTAAGTGAGTTAATGACCCAAATTGATGATATCGTTCTTGGCGTACCAAACCTGCCTGATAGCGACGTTCCGTGTGGGAAAGATGAAGACGAAAACGTAGAAGTTTTACGCTGGGGCACCCCGCGTGAGTTTGACTTTGAACCAAAAGATCACAGCGATGTAGGTGAAGCAATCGGTGGTATTGATTTTGCTGCTTCAGTAAAATTAAGTGGTTCTCGTTTTGTTGTATTGAAAAATCAAGTAGCTCGCATGCATCGTGCGCTAGCTCAGTTTATGCTTGATCTGCACGCAGATAAGCATGGTTATACCGAAGCGTATGTCCCTTACCTGGTTAATGCTGATAGCCTGCGTGGAACAGGGCAATTACCTAAATTTGGTGAAGACTTGTTTCACACCAAGCCAGCGAACGAAGAGGGGACAGGCCTAAGCTTAATCCCAACCGCAGAAGTGCCTTTAACAAACCTCATGCGCGACGAAATTGTCGATGAAGCGCAGCTACCACTTAAATTTACTGCGCACACGCCGTGCTTTAGAAGTGAAGCCGGATCTTATGGGCGCGATGTGAAAGGACTTATCCGTCAACATCAGTTTGATAAAGTTGAAATGGTTCAACTCGTTAAGCCATGTGAATCAGATGCAGCGCTAGAAGAGTTAACCGGACATGCAGAGAAAGTTCTACAATTGCTTGAGTTACCTTACCGTAAAGTACTGTTATGTACAGGCGATATGGGGTTCACTGCCGCTAAAACATACGACTTAGAAGTGTGGCTACCAACGCAAGGCTGTTACCGCGAGATCTCTAGCTGTAGTAATACCCGTGATTTTCAGGCTCGTCGTATGCAGGCTCGTTTTCGCAATAAGGAAACCAACAAGCCTGAATTACTTCACACGCTTAATGGATCAGGTTTAGCTGTAGGTCGTACTCTAGTTGCAATCCTAGAGAATAACCAGCAACGTGATGGTAGTATTACCGTACCTGTAGCGCTTCAGCCCTACATGGGCGGGTTAACTAGCATCAACTAGTTACGTATCGTGAAATCTATAGAGTTGGCGAGCATTTAGTTGTTATGAGCGCCAACTTATAGCCAGCTCCCTTCTTTCTTCTTGCGACACAAGCTCCTTAGTGCAACCTCTGCTGATAAAACAAGCACAGATCTAGCTAGTTTAAACCAGGCCAGCAAACATTCAATCATTGGTGAATAAAGAGCGATAGAGTTAACTCACACAAATCAATGGAAAATCACACCTTACTTTATAAAGTAACGGCACCTTTAGAGCAAGGTGACATATACAAGACTAATCACTTTAATTCTTCGGCCTATAACGGTGTTATGGTCCCATTGCGCTGTTAAATAGGTGTAATCTTCCTTTAATTTTCTTCTTTAGTTCTATGGTCTATCCAGACTCAACACTATTCCTTGGAGCTCATACGTTTGTATTGTTTTAATCTGTACTAGTGTAAAAATTTGATCTATAAGCTGATTCTATTGCGTCATTAAGTTCGAGTTTTCTTACTAATTGTTCAATCCTCATCGGACCTCATTAAAAGTCATTAAATTTCAATCGGTTATGGTGCTCTAGATATAGTTTTTGATTGAAGTGTTTGCTCTAATGTTGCAGTTACTTACTTAAGAATCAATGTGTTAATGTCAACTTATTTTACACGTAAACCTACGTTTGCTGTCGTATTAAAGTATTAACTCTAATGGCGCCGTCTTTATGAAAAATGCAAGTGAACGGCACTTCCTACATATTTCTCGCATTAACTTTTAAATATTATTTATCAAATGGTTATGTTCAATGTCAATGGTATGGCTTACGTGCTCCATTTGATCAAATGAGAAATAGTAAAAAGAGTCTTAACTCTAAAGGCCTGTGTTCGCTTTATTTACAATACTGGGCTTGAGTCCCCGTCATAAATTACCTTAACTATCTGTTATTTATAATAAAACAATTCTAGGAATACTCCATGCAATATAGCTGATAGGAGTCAGAACGTTTAAAAGTACTGGGGCTGGTCTCCGCGTTCGCTATAAAACATAACTTTACGTAAGGACTCAAAATATGACTAAGCTATTACCGAAGTTTTCATGCGCAGCATTACTCGCGTTAACCTTAGCTTCTCAAAATGCAGATGCAACATTAATTACAGACCTAACCAACTATTCCCATGATACCTATCATTTGGATCCAGCTAATCCTGCCGGCACTAAGGGATTAGCTGCGTTACATCAACTTGATGATTTTGGTAACCCAATTGCTTACCCCGCTGATGCTAGTAACCCTGTCATGTACGAAGGGGATTATGTGAGCACTTGGGGACTTTTATCAGTAAATGTGGGAGGGGATATTGTCACCGCGATTTGCTTAGATATTCTAGGGAACGGTCCATATGCTGCTGGTAGTGCGGGGTATCAAGCCGATATCTATGGTTATGCGGATATCATCGGTGGCGCGGGAAAATTTGCAGACGGGGATGATAGCAACAATCCAATCGGTGTGACTGATACGCAAAAATATAATATGACAGGTTGGTTGTTTGACCAAGCGTTAGACTTATTTTCCGATGACATCTATGCAAGCGAGAACACTAATGGAGTGAGTGCACTAGAACATATCGCCATTCAAGAAGCGATTTGGGCAATTATGACCCCAGATCCGGGTTTAAGCTTTTTGCCTATCGATATTAACGCCCCCTCGGTTAACAACTGGTATACGCAAGCACTTCTGCATGGCGATTACCAATGGGATGGTTTTGGTGTGGTTGGGGCAAGCGGAAGTTATCAGGAGTTGATTTACAAATTGCCTGGTACCACCACTATTCCAGAGCCTGCAAGTGGGTTTTTGATTGTCTCTTGCTTGGGATTACTAGCACTGGTTAGAAGAAAAGCATAAGGATTAATACTATGAAGTATGTAATGAATACTGTTAAGTATGGACTTTTGTTTTATGTTTTAAGTTTCGTTTCTATGGCGGTCAATGCACAAACTACAATTAATTTACTCGAGAAATTCACTGGTAATTACGACTATAAAATTATTGGAGCAACTGAAAATTATAATGAGTTTAATTGTACAGATATAGGCGATCAGACTAAGTACTTGTCCCTACCCAGTGGTTCAAAAGTTACGAGGGCTTATTTATATTGGTCTGGGTCAGGTTCCCTTGATAGCAGGGTATACTTAAATGGCACCTCGGTTTATTCAGAAGAAAACTTTTCTTTTTATGCCTGGAATGGCTATGACATGCGTTTTTATGGTGCTAGAGCTGATGTCACTCATTTGGTGAATGGGAATAAAGACTACAAAGTTTCTGGGTTGTCTTGGTCAAAACCTTACTCGTTATGTAATGGGTACGGTGCTTATGGTGGCTGGACACTAGTTGTTGTTTATGAAAACAGTAGCGCTCCAGAAAATGAAGTAACCATTCATGATGGCTTTAGAGGTTATTGGCCTGAGGGTACTGTGACCAATTATTTGAAAAATATCACGGTTCCTACTCAGTGTGCAAAGGATGTAGAGTTAACCGCGGTCACTTGGGAAGGGGATAATTATAAAGGAGAATACTTTCATATTAATAATTATTACATTGGTGGAAATACGCTCAATGGCTCCACAGACCCAAATTTAGATATCGATAAGTATAATCTCAATTCATATGTCAGTCCTGGCGATACCCAAATAAAAGTACATACCAGAAGCTATAGGTACAATAATGCTATCGAGCTGTATTTAAACAATGTTTATGTAGTCAAAAGTAAACAATGCCCAGCTTATGCCAGTATAGGGGACCGTGTTTGGTTTGACGATAACCGTAATGGCTTACAAGATCCCGGCGAAGTGGGCGTTAGCAACGTTGGCGTGAGCTTAACTGATACGCAGGTAATGTGGCAGCTACGACTACAACTGACGCCAGTGGTGATTACCTGTTCGATAACCTTGAACCAGGTGATTATAAAGTCAGCTTTGATTTAGCAACGTTACCAGTCGGTTATTTAGTAACAGCTCAAAACCAAGGCGGTGATGACGCGCTTGATAGTGACGCGAACCCAACCACGGGTATGACACCGCTCACTACGCTAGTGCCAGGTGAGTCAGATCTAACTTGGGACATGGGTATCAAAAAACGTCTTGCGCAAATCGGCAATCGCGTGTGGTATGACAATAACCGCAACGGGATTCAGGATTCAGGGGAACTTGGTGTACAGGGAGTCAAAGTTTGGCTAATAGACTTTAGCTCAAAAGAGGTGCTTGAAGAAGCTGTGACTGATACTAATGGTGAATACCTATTCACTGAATTGCCAGCAGACTACTATATAATTAGATTTAAGAAGGAGACGTTGCCAGAAGGTTATGAGTTTACCAAACGAGAAGTAGGCACTGATGACAGTGTGGATAGCGATGCCAATCTTGAAACGGGTCGTGCACATTACTACACATATTTATCATCTGGCGAAAGTGATTTAACCTGGGATGCTGGTTTAGTTATCAACAGGGCACAAATCGGTGACCGCGTATGGGTTGATAGCAACCGTGATGGCGTACAAGACGCCAGTGAAACAGGCGTTGGCAATATTGGCGTGAGCTTAATCGATAGCAATGGCGATGTGGTGGCAACCACCACAACAAGCGCCAACGGTGATTACCTGTTCGATAACCTCGAGCCAGGTGATTATAAAGTGAGCTTTGATCTGTCGACCCTGCCAGCAGGCTATGTCGTGACGGGCCAAAATCTAGGCGGTGATGACGCACTCGATAGTGACGCTAACCCAACGACGGGTATGACACAGCTAACCACGCTTGATCCAGGCGAGTCAGATCTGAGTTGGGACATGGGTATTTATCAACCTGTGGCGCAAATCGGTGATCGCGTGTGGATAGATAGCAACCGTGATGGCGTACAAGACGCCGGTGAAGCAGGCGTTGGTAACATTGGCGTGAGCTTAACCGATAGCAATGGCGATGTGGTGGCCACCACCACAACCGACGCTAACGGTGATTACCTGTTCGATACCCTCGAGCCAGGTGATTATAAAGTGAGCTTTGATGTGGCGACCCTGCCAGCAGGCTATGTTGTGACGGGCCAAAATCTAGGCGGTGATGACGCACTCGATAGTGACGCCAACCCAAGTACGGGCATGACACAGCTAACCACACTGGATGCAGGTGAGTCAGATCTGAGTTGGGACATGGGGATCTATGAGCTTCATTATGACTTGGCATTGATTAAAAAACTTGCAGATGCTCAAAGTGCTCAGGTGGCCTTAGGAGACATCGTTGATTATTTAATTGTTGTTAAGAATCAAGGTGACCTTAATTCAGGGCTACTCACGGTGCAGGATACTATCCCTAGTGGCATGAACTTTGTCTCATATAGTGGTTTAGGCTTTGATTGTGTTGAAGGAGCAACGTTAGTTTGTAGTTACAACGCTAACTTAGCGCCACAGGAAACAGCAGAGTTAACTATTAGCTTGAAAGTAAATGATGTTACTCATGCACCCTACAGAAACTGGGCGGAAATCACTAGCAGTTCAGGTGTCGACGTTGACTCTACTCCTGATAATATAACTGGTAGCGATAATGCAGCAGGTACTGGTACCTTACCAAATGACAATGTCGTTAATCACAACGACATCGACCATGATGCGTTATTCCCTGATCCAAACGATGAGGATGATAACGATTATGAAGATGTTAGTGTTGAAGTGAATTATGACTTAGCATTGATTAAGGTATTGGCTGATGGTCAAACTGCGGTGGTTAACCCTGGCGACAATATAAGCTTTGTTGTTGAGGTTAAAAACCAAGGTAATGTTCCTTCAGGTAGCTTTGTTATCACAGATACGTTACCAAATGGACTTGATTTAGTTGCAACGAGTGGTATTAACTTTAGTTGTGGTGCGGGTGCAATTATCACCTGTGATTATAATGGCAGCCTATTGCCTGACCAATCAGCATTGTTAACTATTGAAGTGGCTATCAATGACTTTAGTGCGGCACCATATCGAAATGTGGCAGAAATAAGCAGCGATAGCTCTGGGGATTATGGTATTAATGATAGTGATTCTACACCTGATACCAACCCTGCTAATGATCCTGTTGTTGACCATAACGATATAAACCATGATGCTATGGTTCAAGATCCGCTTGATGAGGATGATCATGACTATGAAGATGTCAGTCTGAACATCGTCTATGACTTGGCGCTAATTAAAACACTAGCGAGTAGTCAACCAGCGTTGGTCAACCCTGGTGATGAGGTTAACTATGTGGTTGATGTTAAAAACCAAGGTAATGTGGAGTCTGGTTCATTTACCGTGACCGATCATATTCCTGCTGGCATGGACTATATCTTATCATCTGGTACAAACTGGAGCTGTGTGCAGTCTGGACAAACCCTTAGCTGTACCTATAGTGGCAGTCTAGCCGCTGGTGAAATAACCATGCTTAACATCCGCGTTAAAGTTGTTGATTTTAGCCTCGCACCATTTAGAAACTGGGCTGAAATAACCAGCGATAGCAGTTCTGATTATGGTGTGGTTGACAACGATTCAACAGCTGATAGCAATATCGGAAGTGACAATGGTGTTGGTACGGGAATCGGTCCAAATGATCCTGTGGTAAACCACAACGATATAGACCATGATGCGACTGTTCAAGATCCGCTAGATGAAGATGACAACGACTATGAAGATGTAGGCGTAAATGTTAACTACGACTTAGCACTTATTAAAGTGCTGGCAGCGGGTCAATCTAGTACGGTGGTAGCGGGAGACCTTGTACGGTTCACATTGACTGTGTTTAACCAAGGAAATGTGCCTGCTTCAAATATTGAACTAACGGATTCAATTCCTGCTGGTTTAACGTTTGACGGAGCACAGAATCCAAACTGGAGTATGTTAGGTGGGCAAGTGGTGACAACCATTAGTGGACCAATCCCAGCAGGTGCTAGTTCATCGGTTGACGTAATCTTCACTGTTGGCGATGGTGTAGCAATAGGTACGTTACGCAATATCGCTGAGATTAGTAATGATGATGGTGAAGATGCTGATTCAACGCCAGATAATGATAGCAGCAACGATATAATTGGCGGCGACAATGTCACCGACAATAGCAATAGTGATGAGGATGATCACGACTATGCTGATATTGAAGTTGTTGAGGATGGTGTGTTTGACTTAGCATTGCGTAAACGACTAGCTGATGGTCAAAGCTTCCAAGTTGTTGTCGGCAACGATGCTAGCTTTACTATTGAAATACATAATCAAGGCAACCAAGCTGTCAATCATGTTGAGATAATTGATGTAATTCCACAAGGGATGGTGTTAGCAGATAGCGATTGGATCGATAACGGTGACGGTACGGCAAGTTATATCGTGATGGATTCAATAGCACCTGGTGAAGTCAAGCTAGTAGACATTACGTTGCACTTGATGGAACGCCTAACTAGGTATGGATACAATCATGCTGAGATAGTTGGCGCGTTGGATGAAAATGGTAATCTTATCGTAGATATTGATTCAACTCCTGATAGCGACAATACTAATGATATTGTTGTTGATAATGAAATTAATAATGCAGGGACTGATGAAGATGACCATGATATTGAGAGAATTAGGTTAATCAAATAACCAGCTCACAATACTAGAAACTATAAAGCCAGTCCCATGATGGGACTGGCTTTATTATTTTAGAGGTCTGCTGCACTAATAACAATGCAATTAGCCCCTATTCATTTTTGCTTACTACCGTTTAGGTGATTAAGCTGGTTGAATGTGCGGTTCGAGTTAAATTCCCGCGTCATCTCTTAAGGCTTGTGCCTTATCTGTACGCTCCCATGGGAACTCATCACGGCCAAAATGACCGTAAGCAGCTGTAGGCTGATAGATTGGGCGATTAAGGTCAAGCATTTCAATTAGACCATATGGGCGTAAATCAAAGTGGCGACGAACTAGTTCGATCAATTTTTGCTCTTCGATTTTACCTGTACCAAAGGTTTCAATGCTGATAGAGGTTGGATCTGCAACGCCGATAGCGTAAGACAGTTGTAGTTCACAACGGTCAGCAAGACCTGCTGCCACGATATTTTTAGCAACATAACGTGCAGCATAGGCCGCACTACGGTCAACTTTTGAAGGATCTTTACCAGAGAATGCACCACCACCGTGACGAGCCATGCCGCCGTATGTGTCAACAATGATTTTACGCCCCGTTAGGCCACAATCACCCATAGGGCCACCGATAACAAAACGGCCAGTTGGATTGATGAAGTATTTCGTATCCTTATTTAACCACTTTTCTGGCAATACTGGCTTAATAATTGTTTCCATCACCGCTTCAATCAAGTCTTCTTGACCGATAGTGTCACAATGCTGTGTAGAAAGAACGACAGCATCGATACCAGTGATAATACCGTTTTCATAAGCAAAGGTTACTTGTGATTTTGCATCTGGGCGTAACCAAGGCAACGTTCCATTTTTACGAACTTTTGCTTGTTGCTTAACTAACTTGTGTGAGTAGGTAATTGGGGCAGGCATTAATACATCAGTTTCATTGCTTGCATAACCAAACATTAAACCTTGGTCACCAGCACCTAGCTCTTTTGGATCTTCACGGTCAACACCTTGGTTGATGTCGGGAGATTGCTTACCAATAGCATTTAGGATAGCGCAAGAATCTGCATCAAAGCCCATATCTGAATTGGTATAGCCAATTTCACGCACCGTGCGGCGTGTGATTTCTTCAATGTCAACCCATGCTGATGTGGTGATTTCACCACCAACCATTACCATACCAGTCTTGACATACGTCTCACACGCAACACGTGCTTTTGGGTCTTGCGCTAAGATCGCATCAAGTACAGCATCAGAGATCTGATCTGCAATTTTATCTGGATGTCCTTCAGAAACTGATTCTGAGGTAAAAAGGTGTTGTGCCATAGCCAAAATGCCTTCTGCTAAGTAAAATTTGAATGTCGTAATACAGGGGTATTTACGTCTAGACGTCTATTGTAATGAAATTTGCATAACAAGCTATATAAATTTGAAAATAATGCGAGTCAATCGACAATTATCATGATGAAGATTGATCTGGTTTAGTTTCAAATAAAAAATAAGACTTTATGCTGACTAAATAATGAGCGATACTGGCCGATAAGCTAATTATTACACTTCAATAAAAAGGAGATAGTGATGGTAAGTCAAGATCTGATTTATTCAGTACTTCCTAGGCCTCTGGGTAACCAGGTTTCAGCAGTGAAGTCTGACGTTAAGGAGGTTAGTAAGACGGCGAGACTCAAGCCCATTGAGGAAGATGAAAAGGCCACCGAGCAATATGGTGTTAGGGAAAAGCGTGTAAATACTGGTGATCGACGCAAGAATCGCAAGGAGCGTCGTAAGTTAAAAGACCGTCGCAGCAATGACACCAAAACCGACACAAGAGTAGAAAATCAACCCAATACTGAACAAGATAAAAAAGAGGGTGGATTAGATTTATACGTGTAAATACTAAAGAGAAAATAATATTTTACACTCTAGCAATTGCAACCCTTTATTAAAGCAGTCAGAATTAAGCTTTTGAAACTAGGCGTCAATGTCTGTGGACCAGCAATCATATACTCAGTTTAGTCGAGCGATCTCCTTATTAGTTTTTCTTTTTGGTGCCTTAAGCGCCGGCGCCATCATTTCTGGTGATGAACTTGGCCGCGTTAACTTAATACACTATATTTTATTGTTTTGTTTACTGCCTCTGCTTTCACTCATCGCCATGTTAACTAATACAACAGGCTTTGCAGCAACCAAACATCACATCGTCAATTTACTGATCGCAATACCGATTTGGCCACGGGCATGGTTAGATGATTTGCAGACGCTTAAACACCATAACGTTTTTGATGTTTGGCTGCGCTTTGTTAGCCAATTAGTAGGTTTGTCTTTTAGCCTTGGTTGCTTAGTGGCGTTCTTATTAGTATTGCTCTTTAGCGACATTTCTTTTGTGTGGCGCTCCACGTTGTTAGACGCCCAGCATATATATCCATTTTTAAAAGCATTGGCATGGCCATGGCAGTTTATTCCCGGGGCACAGCCGTTAGAAGCAACATTGGTTGCTAGTCAAGAATTACGTTTTTCCCAGACATCGAATACCGCTATTGATTATGGCAGTTGGTGGGCGTTTCTTTTTACCGCTCAGGTTGTTTATGCGTTAATACCTCGTCTAATCGGTACTCTGTGGGCTAACTTAAGCTTGTCCAAGGCGCTAAAGAAAAATGCACAGGCGGTGCAGACCCCAGCACCTCTTGTTAATCAAGTCCCAGTCTCTGTTAATCTGGAACCCATAGAAGCGTTACGCCCAGATGTATCCCCCTACAACCTTGTTTGCTGGTTAGCACTCGACCCCGCGATGGTAGAGCAGGCTAGCTTGGGTTTTGGCAAACCTGAACACATTTATCAGGCCGGTTTTCATGGTGATGACGAGGAAGCGGCAATTGCAGATGAGTTGACACAAGTGGTATTGGTCGCTGCATGGGAACCGCCGCTCGGGGAGCTAAAAGATTTTCTTGACCATGGCAAGGGGATTATTATGCCACTAGATTTTAAAGGAACTACTTGGCAGCCAATTGCTCCACATTACCTCGATGAATGGCGCCGTTTTGCACAAGCTCAAAAGAATTGGAGTATTTTTGTAGATAAGGAATTGAAATGACCCCCTGTTTTGCCGTTGTTGGACACCCAAACAAAGGGAAGTCATCTATCGTATCAACCCTTGCAAGGGATGACCGCGTTGCCGTGTCGATGCAAAGCGGCACAACGAGTGTCGCAGAATATTTTGATATAAAGATAGGTGAAGAACATTACCAGCTCGTTGATACGCCAGGATTTCAGCGCGCGCGTAAAGTGTTGGCCTGGTTGAACCAAACTAATCCCGATGCGGATCAGCGTGGTGCAAGGATTAACGCTTTTTTAAATGATCCTCAGTGTATTGCCGCCTTTAAGGATGAAGTTGAGCTGCTTAAACCTATTATGGCCGGCGCTGCAATACTTTATGTAGTTGATGGCTCTCGCCCATACAGTGCTGAGTATGAAGCGGAAATGGAAATTTTACGCTGGACGGGACAACCTAGCATGGCATTGATCAACCCCATTGTTAATGATGAACATGTGAAGAGTTGGCAATTAGCGCTTGGCCAATATTTTAGCATAGTGAGAGTTTTTAATGCGGTGAAAGCGCAGCGAGAACAGCATATTGAGCTGCTACAGGCGTTTGGTGCAATACACCAACCATGGACTGGTGCAATAGAAGCATTGGTCAGGGCATTTAAAGGCGATATTGCCAAACAGACCTATCAGAGCTGCTATATTGCCGCTCAGATGTTAGAAGATTTAACCCAATATCAAGTTAGCCAAAAGGTGCTCTCCAAAGGGCAGGCGGATTCGTTAAAGCACCTTTTGGAACAGCAATACTATCAGTGGATGCGCCAACATGAACTGGCGGCGCACGATGAATTGCAGCGGCTTTATCATCACCATCACTTAGCACGTGAAAGCCAGGAACTTACCATACCCGATGACTTGTTTGACACCGAAAAATGGTATGGCTGGGGCTTAGACCGTAAACAGCTTGCAAGCGTTGCTGGTCTAGCTGGCGCCGCAGCCGGTGGTGCGCTTGACCTTGCCGTAGCTGGGCACTCGTTTATGTTAGGGGCCATTGGTGGAGGGGTTATCGGCTCTAGTGCTGCCTGGTTTGGTGCTGATTCATTAGCGAGTACGAAAGTTAAGGGATTACCGCTAGGTGGCTATGAAGCTCGGTTGGGGCCCATGCGAAATAAAAACTTTCCCTATGTGGTGTTAGGCCGTTTTTTGTATAGCTATCAGATGCTTCATCGCCGCAATCATGCACAGCGCGAACGATTATCTGCTGGAGAGATGAGCGTTAGCGAGTTATTAGAAAAACTTGAATTAAGTGATAAAAAGGCGTTATGCGTGGCGTTAGATCGGCTAAGTAGGCAAAAATCTGTGACGCAGCTTCCCGATGTTCTGATGCCTTTGTTACTTTGCATAGATATGGAAAATCAATAGCAAGAAGCTACCTTGCTATTGAATTTGGCTGAGTCTAGATATCAAAATTCTGGATTATGGTTTTGCTCGGGCTCGCGAGTTCCTTTTCCAAGTTCTGGCACATATCAAGTGCTGGCATAATACTCTCTGGTGAACCAATTTGTTTTGCAGGTACACCGGCCACTGTAGTATGCGGTGCCACCGCTTTTAAAACCACACTACCAGCGCCTATCTTGGCTCCTTGGCCAATTTCGATGTTGCCAAGTATTTTAGAGCCTGCACCAATTAATACACCAGCGCGAACCTTAGGGTGACGATCGCCAGATTCTTTACCCGTACCACCCAAGGTTACACCCTGAAGGATTGATACATTATCTTCGACTACGCTGGTCTCACCGATAACGATACCATTGGCATGATCAAGCATAACCCCCTTGCCAATTTTAGCGGCAGGGTGAATATCTACATCAAAAGTTTCCGAGATCCTACTTTGAATATAGAGCGCCAGTGGTTTTCGTTGCTGCTGCCAAAGGTGATGGGAAATCCGATAACTTTGCAGTGCCATAAACCCTTTAAGGTGAAGTATCACTTCTGGGAAACTCTCAATGGCTGGATCACGCTCACGCACCGCTTCAATATCCCGCGCACAAGAATTGATGATCAGTGACGACTGTTCATAGGATTGATTAAACAAGGCTTCTAGTTCGCTGATAGACATATAAGCATCGCACAGTTTGCTTGCTAGAATGTTACTCATCGCGTGGCATAGGGAAGGCTGATCAATAATGTGTTGATGATACAGGGATGTTAATAAGGTTTCTTTTTCAATCGCACTCTGGGCTTGGTCTAATATATCTTTCCAAAGGGAGTTAATATTCATAATCGTTAATACATGGTGAAGAGTATAATTGACCAATGTGCCATGCCACGCTTAATCGAGCAAGTTCTTTTGTTTATAAGATAGAGCCTATTACCAAAGTAACAAAACCGATTCCTTGATGAAAAGAGCTTAAGTGGCGTTGGGTTACGATCTTCAAATGTAGCAAAGCCACTAGGCTCTCAATGTTTATCCGTTATACGCCTTCGACATCAGCTAACATAAGCGGAGCTGTTGCAAGGTCAAAGGTGAGGCCGGAGAGTTTTACATTAAACCATTGCTTAAACTGTGTGCTGTCACTTAGCTGGGGAGCGAGGTCTAAAAACTCATCCCATACACTCAGTTCACTTTGCCAAATTGTGGTGTAATGGCTCTGAATTAACTGTTCAATTAAAGTATCTAGTGGCTGTTCTTGTTCTGGCTCGTCGACTAAGTAACAACTTGACTCACCGGTTAGTTCTAATAAGCTAGGAACATCTTCAAAACCACTATCAACTAACCATTGATGCATTGGTTGTTTTGGTGTAATTATTAATGAAATGCGATTGACAAACTTCATGCTAAACCCTTTGGTTACGATAATGGCTTTATTATACGTTAGCTATATAAGGATAAGGAGTGGAAATTGTTAAATTTATCTATCAGTTTAAAGCATACACTCATCGTGCTCCCGATACTGCTAAGTGGTTGTACTTCCTCTAAGCTAACTACCTGCCAGGAACGTATCGATAACGTTAAAGCAAATACACAAGTATTGGCTGATATTGTTCAGTTATCTTCCAGCGAAATGTCCGGAAGGGCGCCTACTACGCGAGGGAGCTTGGCTGCACAACAGTATATTACTGAGCGCTTCATTAATATTGGTGCCCAGCCATTTTACAAAGGCTATACCAAGCCATTTGCGCATCGAAAACTGGCACCGCTTAAGGGAGTTAACTTAGTGGCTACAGTTGCCGGTAGCGTTTTTCCTGAACAGTTTATTGTTGTCAGTGCACATTATGATCATTTGGGGCATCGTGGCAGTACCATATTCTATGGTGCTGATGATAATGCATCTGGTGTCGCAATGATGCTTGATTTAGCAGCCCATTTAACTCGTAATCCACCACTTTATTCTGTACTTTTTCTAGCGACTGATGCCGAAGAGAAAGGGTTGTTGGGGGCGAGCGCTTTCTTACAGGAAAATGAAATTGATATTGTGCTAAACCTGAATCTCGATATGCTAGGCCGCTCGAAAAGAATGTATTATTTGGTCTCACCTGATATTAGAAATAAATTAAGGGTTAGCATTGAAAGTTCATCAAATACCTGTTTTGTGTACCGACGCCGTCATAAAGACCGGAGCTCTATGAGATATGTCGATTATTTTAAAGCGAGCGACCACTATGCATTTCATAAAGCGGGCATTCCCTATGTGTTTTTAAGTGGGGCTATTCATAATGACTATCACCTAAGCAGCGATACAAGTGACAAGATGCGTTTGGCTAATGTCTCGAATCAAAATGAGCATGTCAGAAAAATGTTTGGTTTGATTGAAGATTTACTGATTAAACACGGGACTTAATTAACTAAAAAGCTATTGGAAATAGCAAAGCGCCGAGAGCAGTCGCGGCGCTTTTTTGTTAATCACTGAGTTTAAGATATTGACGCTACCAAACTCAGTTAGCTTGGAGATATTATGCCCAGTTTCCCTTGTTTTTCTTTTTGCTAGGAATAAAGGTGATTAACACACCTATTAATAAGCTGACGATCACTAAGATTCCGCCATTTAAAAGCCACTTAATTTGTATTTCAGCATCTTCACCAACAAGCTTAGCTTCGATTTCTGTTTTTTCGCGCTTTGCTGCGGCAAGTTCGCTGCTCAGCGTTGTGATGCGTTGCTCAAGCTGACTGTTGTTTTGATTAACTTGAGAGGACTGCAGCGTTAGCTGTTCATTATCGCTTGTTAACGCTTGGTATTTGCTTTGCAAAGCCTCGAAACGCTCTTTGATGCTTAGTTCTGTAGAGGCAAATTCGCTTTGTACCCAACCACTGCGGCCTTTTTCATCGGTAATTTTTGTATAAGCGCCATCTGCCGACTTCTCAATAATTTCAATCTTAGACCCTGCGATTACGCTACCCAATATACGGAACTTTGCGCTTGGCCCTGTGTGCATATAAACGTAAACGTTATCGGATATATAACCCGTGGCAGCAGTTGCTGTATTGCAAAACAAAGTGACGGTGGCTAAAACTAAAACAAGTAGGAACTTAAGCATGGATTTCTCTAAATTTATTGGGAAATTAGGACAGGCATTATCGTAGTATTTTGTGCCTGCAGGTGCAACAAGACTTTTGCAATTATATTAAAATTTAAGACATATTTGTTCATCCTTAGTTAAGCTTCAATATTGTCTAATAATTAAAATAAACAAAGAGTTAACATTCACGGCTCGTTATCAGCAAAGCACCTTCCCGATTTGTTAGCAGATGTTGTGAGATATATCTCACAAGCATGTAAGCTCAAACAGATATTTCACATCAGCTATAATTTCTTGTGTTAATTATCCTTTTGATATTAAAGCTATTTCTATTTCATTCTTATTGTGTCAATAAATTTACCGAAGATTAGCTATCAGATTGATACTTGAGAATTAATATCATTAATCTACTATTTATACATGGAAAGGCAACGGCGATTCTCATCAGGAAGATGAAATGGCACGGTGCATCGAAATATGGACATTTCAAACATAGGCAACGCTAATAGATTGATTGACCCCTTTTAATTAGCTTAGTTTAAAAGACGCAGGGACCGCGGACAAAAAGGCACATAAGGAAATGTCGCAGCCAGGAAGGCACTTTATGGATAGCATATAGCAGGACGCTGACCGGCAAAGGATGCACTGCAATGGAATGTTATGGAGGAGCAATAGGATATTGCGCCGCTTACACGGATAGGTAAGCTTAATCCACAAAAGGAAATTCACCGGAAGTGAATAGTGCTTGTTAGGAAGATGGGCGCAGGGATGGAAATCCAGATTATGCTATGGATAGCCTCGAAGCATATGCTATACAAGGATTAGTTATTGAGAAATCTGTAACGTTTGTAAGGCATTGGCATGATGCCAAAATGGACACCCAATGGATTGGATCAAAGGATGGTTCTAGGGAGTGACCGAAGAATGGATGATATGTGCTCGAATGTGGTTTCGTATCTAAAAAAAGGGTATATCGTATAGACGTTATACCCTTTTTTTGTTGGTATTAAAAAGTTAATTCTGCCGATAAGCTGGCGTATCAACACTTAGCAGCTTCACACCATTAACAACTGCATAGCCAAGGTAATAACTTTCCCCGTCACTGCTAAACTCAAACTGGTATGTGCCTTTCCAGCAAAAGTGCCCATTGGCGCTGCGCGAGGGTTGTAATTTGGTTCGCGCAATAGCCAGCACTTGTAGACCGTGCGTCTCGCAGTATTCATTGATAGATGCTTTGGCTTTTTCTGCCATGATTCTCGTTTGCCAAAAGAGCCAAATCACTAAACATAATATCAATAACGCTAATATCTCGAATAAACTCATTACTCGCCCGCTATAAGTTTTGCAATGTGGTGTGCCATTGCTTCGCTACGCTGTGGAAAACGTAACGCGTTTAACATGTGGGTGCGCGCGCTTGGAATTGAGACTAAATCTGTAAAGACCTGATTAAAAACATCTTGCTCAATATTTAAACTGCTTAATGCTTCCAGGATCGCAACGGCACAATCAACATCGTTTATCAGTTGCCAATAGCGGGCTGCGATAATAACAACAATATCCAATTCAGACTTAATTAACGCACTTGCTAACAACATTGTAAGTGCTTGTTGCTGAAAACCAACCCCTTTGGCATGAGATAGAGCGCGCGCACAATGTACGGTACGGCTCATATCATTGTTTGCAATGCTTTCTTTTAATAGGGCCAATAAGGTCGTGGCAATCGGGGTATTTATCGCATTATTCTCCAAACTACAGCACAATGCGCAGAAGGATTCTTGCGGTAATTTAGGCAGTGCTTTAGCGATAACTTGGCTAAACATCGGATCATCACAGCGACTGGCTATATCGGCAAATCCCTGAAAGCCGATCTCTTGCCATCGTTGATATTGAGATTCGTCTTTCAAATAATCAAAAGCTGCGGCCATATACTGGCTTGCTGGCAATTTTAGTGTTTGCCCAACCAAGCTATTGAAAGCGGCTAATTTCTGTTCGCTAGGTTTGAAAATAAGCGGATTATGGTCAAGTGCTGACTGCTGTTCCTTGCTTGGTTGCTTTTCCATGCTTTTACCCAGGGCAGTGACGACCAGCTCTAAAAATTGGCTACGAGAAGCTTGTTCAAGCAATCCTCTTTCGTCCAGTGGCAGTTTTAAAAACCAAATGTAATGTTGTTCACTGCGTTGTTTATTCCAAAACAGTATCGCTATCCAGGCATGTTGCTGTAGCGGATAAGGGTAGGGCATTTTGGCGTCTTCAAAGTCGCTGAAGGTGCTGGTTGATAATTTTTGCACTTTACGACCCATGTCGAACACACGGTATTGGCTTTCTGACTGAGTTAAAAACTCGCTTAATGTATTTACGTGTTCCACATTACTTACCATGACTACTTAAAATTTTTCGCTATTGTAGCAACCATTTGATGCTATTGGTATGATACGCCAATATTATCTCATAGGTTTAAATTCATGACTCAAGCAAACCAAGTAAATTCGTTATTAGAACAGATCAACCAGGAAATGATTAAGCAGGATCTTTGGCAAAGTACATTACCAAGTAAAGAAGCGCTTGAAAGTGAGCAGCCTTTTTGTTGCGATACCTTGTCATTTGCACAGTGGTTAGAGTTTATCTTATTGCCCAAAATGCAAATGTTGGTTGACTCGAATATGGAATTGCCGAAGGAGTTTTTGATTTTACCGATGGCGCAAGAATCGTTCGCACAAATTGAAGAAGACACTGACCACTTGCTAGCGCTTATTGCACAGCTTGATGCCGTTTTTGCCTAAGTGGAACAATCTATAGATACTATGCCGCCGCTGGAAATCATTTTTCAGGATGAACATATGGTGGCTATTAATAAGCCGGCAGGGTTATTAGTGCATAAAAGTTACTTAGCGCGCAAAGAAACCCACTTTGCAATGACTATGTTACGCGACCAATTGGGTCAATATGTCTATCCTATCCACCGCCTAGACCGACCAACATCGGGTGTCTTGCTCTTTGCACTATCTAGTGAGTTTGCTAGAACGCTAAGCGAGCTATTTGCAAACCGTGAAGTGAAAAAAGGCTATCTTGCCTTGGTGCGTGGTTATCTGCTTGGAGCGGATAGCCTAGATTATCCATTAAAAGAAATTTTGGATAAAATCGTTGATAAAAAAGCGGATCAGGATAAAGCGGCACAAGTAGCAGTAACTGACTGGGCCAATATGCAGACTTGCGACTATGCCCAGCCCATCGGTAACTTTGCCCAGGCTCGTTATAGCCTCGTTGCGCTGGCACCGCGAACTGGACGAAAGCATCAGTTGCGCCGTCATCTAGCCCACTTACGCCACCCAATCATCGGTGATACAACCCATGGTGATGGTAAGCAAAATAAATACATCAAGCAGCACTTTAACCAGATGCGTTTGATGTTGCATGCCGCACAACTCCAGTTTACCCACCCGTTGACCGGTGAAGCGTTAAATATTGAGGCGGGACTCCCCCAGGACTTTACCTATTTACTGGACGCACTGGGTGTCGAGGGGGTTACATTAAACCCAATCGAATATGTTGCCAACCAATTGGGTTAGTGCGATAGCTATTTAACGAGTAATTCACTCCAAACCAAGCGGTGATCAGATGAAGCGCCGCGATCTTTGATTAAACGGAATGTGTCTTGGTCTTTGCTTGGCCAAAACACGCCGTTATCTAACACTTCCAAACCGTAACTCGATGGTAATACGTAATCTGCACGCATGCCCCAATAGGCAGTGTGGTATTTTGACAGGCTGTTATTTGGCTTGTGTTTATCAGCGCCATTGCTTTGTGGTACTCGGTCATCATTAACAAGGGGGCTGGTTAACAGGCCGGTGATCGCTTCTTTGCGAGAATTACCTTCGGTAGCAGAAGAGTTTTGATCGCCAAGGATAACAAACCTTGTATTTGATTGTAGTCCGCCAAGTTTACCGTTATCGTCATAAATGTAGTTGCTAGTTAGTGGGTTGATATAATCTAACCAAAAACGCACTTCGTCATGATTCTTTGAGCCGTTACGATCCTCGGGCCCATCAAATACCGGTGGTGTGGGATGGGATGCTAGCAGATGAACCTTGCTGCCATTAACCTCAACAGGCACATCCCAGTGCGACTTTGATGACAGTGGATATTGTGACCAAACTTCATCGTTATAAAAATACTCTCCGTTACTTGGCACGATGGGACGTAGTGCGTTAGGCATATCTTTCCACTTAAAATGCTGGAAGGTACGAACGTTTTTTGTATCAATAGGGTAGCGGGAGAGTATCATCATCCCGTATTGTCCTTCAAAATAGCCAAAGCCCCAGGCATCGCTTTGGCTTCCGGTCGCTTGCCCATCGCCTGTCAAATCAAAAGGGCTTGGTTTTCCTGTATTAACCGGCGCATAGTAATAATAAGGGTAATCGATAGCCTCTAGCTTTTCGTGTTGGGCTACATTGAGATAGCCACTAACGAAGCGCTCGACTCCGTCTTTCGGATTCTTGATATAGTCAAATTCATTAAGCAAGATGATATCAGGTCGCGTTCGCTGAATAATCTCAGCAATATTTCTAATCTGTTGATTATTATTCTTAAGTTGATTTATTAAGACCTGATTGGTGGTTAGTGCTGGATTACGCCCAACATAATTAGTCGCGTCCATACTGACGTTAAACGATGCGACTTTCAATTTGGTGGGCATTGCTGGTTGCTCGTCTTGTGTCATGTTGCACCCTAACATCGGCAGAATTAAACACACACTGGCGAATAGTTTTTTCATAGGTTTACTCGTTAACAAAAATAAGTTGATTATAGCGATAAATTTAAATTTCTTGTTCAACTTATGATATTAGAAATCTAGATAAAAAAAATGCCAGTCAATTGACCGGCATTTTACATAACGATTTAGGTCGTTATCAATTGGCGATTAGAATTTGTAGCTAACACCAACTTT
>CAKZQF010000205.1 GCA_937139475.1 uncultured Gammaproteobacteria bacterium
ACCACCTCCGCAGCCATTTATTGGTGTGGTCTACAGAGGATTATGTCTTTTTAGAGGGGAAAATCCCTAGAACCCCGAGTAGAGATTAGCCCATGCTTTACTGTGGGATCTATTGCAATATAATTTTTGTCAGCATAGCGTGACTGCCATTTATTTGTGTAATTATTTTTTAATGAAAATGATGGCTTTGTAATGGGGGAGGCTATACGAACACCGTAAGCATAATAATCAAACTCTAATGCCCTAACAGCAATTGAAACTAAGTTAAATAACTCTCGCTCGTTTGAACAATAGAGCATACTTTGCATTGTTTTCTCAAATAAAGCAGGTACGTTTATTTTCATTAATCATCCTTAAGTTTAACAATCCTTTAGCTACTTCTACAGCCAGTCGCTTGATCACTAAATCATATCACTAGCAACTGTTATTTATAACAGGCTTTTATTTAATTTTTTAGCGTAAAAATATCCCTCATTTCAAAATATGGGTTATTTTTATGATAAGTTTTACTAATGATTTTGGTCATCTATTACCAGAAAACCAACGACAAGAATTATTTGAATACAGACATAAAGTATTTATTGAACAACTAGGATGGGAACTCAAAACCAATGGTAGCATTGAAACAGATGAATTTGATAACGAACACACTTGCTATGTCATAGCAAAAAATAACGAAGGTAACATAACAGGTTGCTCTCGTCTTTTACCGACAACGCAACCTTACTTACTCGAATGTATTTTTCCCATGCTTTTAGAGGGTGTTTTCCCACCAAAAAGCAAAGATATATGGGAGTTATCACGTTTCACTAGCATGAATGTTAATGGTTTAAAGAGCAATAATAATGGTCAAATGACAGGTGAATTGACACAGCGCTTACTTTGGGAGTCATTTGATATTGCTAAACAAAATGGAGCTAGAGGTATCGTAAGTGTATCTCCTTTAGGTATTGAGCGATTATTGAAGTCTATGGGGATCGAAGGACAAAGATTAGGTAAACCAATGAAAGTAAATGGATATATGCTTTTTGCGTGTTATGTTGATTTTAGAAATGTAGAAGACTTTCTAATTTAATGCGTTTGATTGTGGTTAATTTAAGGAAAATTAACCACAACTTGAATAAATCATATGTAACTAACAAAACCATGTGTTGGGGTAATGTTCAAAAATCTGTGTCATTTCGGTAAACTGGTAAAAAACAGGAATGACACATGACAAATCAATTCAACTTCGAAGATGCAGTTAAAGCACTTCAATCAGGTAAAAAACTTACTGGTAAAGAGGGTGTATTAACATCACTTATCAAGCAATTAACTGAGTCAGCCCTCCAGGCTGAGCTTGAACAACATCTTTCTAATGAACAAGAGCCTAACCGTAAAAATGGCTCTAGCACTAAAACCGTTAAATCATCCGTTGGTAGTTTTGAGTTAGACACCCCAAGAGATCGCAGTGGTAGTTTTGAGCCTCAACTCGTTAAGAAAAACCAAACCACGCTCAGTGATGAAATAGACTCAAAAATTCTATCCATGTTCAGTATGGGGATGAGTTATCGGGATATTAATAAACACATTGAAGATATGTTCGGTATGAACGTTGCCTCAGGCACCATAAGCGCCATTACCGATAAACTAATTCCAGAGCTTAAAGCATGGCAACAGAGACCACTAGACAGTCATTACCCTATTGTTTGGCTTGATGCTATTCATTATAAAGTCAAAGAAGATGGGCGCTATATCAGTAAAGCTGTTTATACGTTATTGGGATTAAATATTCACGGTAAGAAAGAGATACTTGGTCTTCACTTATCTGAAAATGAAGGGGCTAATTATTGGTTGTCTGTGCTTACCGATTTAAATAATCGTGGAGTTAAAGATATTCTTATTGCCTGTATTGATGGGCTAACTGGGTTTCCTGAGGCGATAAGAACTATTTTTCCAGAGACTGAAGTTCAATTATGTATTTTTCCAGAGACTGAAGTTCAATTATGTATTGTTCATCAGATACGCAATTCAATGAAGTATGTTGCCTCTAAAAATCAAAAGGCGTTCATGGCCGACTTAAAGCCAGTATATCGTGCTCCAACCAAGGAAGCTGCTGAGTTAGCACTTGATGAACTTGAGGCTAAATGGGGTAACTCTTACCCGCTTGTGATTAACTCCTGGCGCAATAAATGGCATAACTTATCAGCTTACTTCAAGTATCCTGAACATATTCGTAAAGTCATTTATACGACGAATGCTGTGGAGGCTGTGCATCGTCAATTTAGAAAGCTAACGAAAACGAAAGGCGCTTTTCCAAACGAAAACAGCTTGTTGAAATTACTTTATGCTGGCATATTAAACGCCACTGAGAAATGGACCATGCCAATCCACAATTGGAGCTTGTGTTTATCTCAGCTGGCCATTTATTTTGAAGGACGTTTAGATAGCGTACTCGACATTTAAAAATTTAAGCTGACACAGAATTTTGAACGCCCTCTGTGTTGGTTATAAAATAGGCTTAAGGTTCATTTCGAGGGGATGGGCACAAAACCCCATTTAGGTAGCATCGCTGCCTTATTATTACTCATAGGTAAAAGTTAATTGCGTGATAAGCATATTATCACCATTAAATAAAAAGAGTACACTGGCTTCATAGTGGAAGTTAGCGTTTGTGCGAAACTATTAAAATATCAACAATTGAAAAGTGAGAATAAATATGTCGGATAAATTTATTAAATCTAAAGCCGCCATTGCTTGGGGGCCTAAGCAACCATTATCTATCGAAGAAGTCGATGTAATGTTGCCGCGCAAAGGCGAAGTGTTAGTTAAAGTGATTGCCTCGGGCGTATGTCATACCGATGCTTTTACGTTATCAGGTGATGATCCAGAAGGTATTTTCCCGGTAATTTTAGGCCACGAAGGCGGTGGTATTGTTGAGCAAATTGGTGAAGGTGTTACCAGTGTTCAAGTGGGAGATCATGTTATTCCTTTATACACACCAGAGTGTGGCGAATGTAAATTTTGCTTATCGGGTAAAACCAACCTATGTCAAAAAATTCGTGAAACTCAGGGTAAAGGCTTAATGCCTGATGGTACTACACGCTTTTATAAAGATGGCCAGCCAATTTTCCATTATATGGGTTGTTCAACGTTCTCTGAATACACAGTATTACCTGAAATTTCGTTAGCGAAAGTCAACAAAGATGCTCCACTTGAAGAAGTTTGTTTGCTCGGTTGTGGTGTAACTACCGGCATGGGCGCGGTAATGAATACCGCGAAAGTTGAAGAGGGCTCAACCGTAGCTATCTTTGGTCTTGGCGGCATTGGTTTATCAGCGGTGATTGGCGCAACGATGGCAAAAGCAGGTCGTATTATTGCTATTGATATTAACGAAAGTAAATTTGAGTTAGCGAGAAAGTTAGGCGCTACAGATTGTATTAACCCGAAAGATTATGACAAGCCTATTCAAGACGTGATTGTTGAATTAACAGATGGTGGCGTTGATTACTCGTTTGAGTGTGTCGGTAACGTGAACCTGATGCGCTCTGCATTAGAATGCTGTCATAAAGGTTGGGGCGAATCAGTAGTGATTGGTGTTGCCGGTGCAGGTCAAGAAATTTCCACCCGTCCGTTCCAACTTGTAACTGGGCGTGTATGGAAAGGTTCTGCATTTGGCGGTGTTAAAGGTCGTACTGAGTTACCTGATTACGTAGAACGTTATTTAGCTGGTGAATTTAAATTAAGTGACTTTATTACGCATACCATGGCACTCGATGACATTAATGAATCGTTTGATTTGATGCACAAAGGTGAAAGTATCCGCACAGTGATCCATTTCGATAAATAAACGTCATTTAGTTAAGTAAGATGAGTTTAGTTAAGTAAGAGCAAGCCTTCTTAAGAGAGCTTGCTCTGTCATTTTGAGGTTCTACCATGATAATAGAGAATATCAGTATAAACAAAAGCTTTGGTGGCTGGCACAAGCAATACAACCATCAATCGAAAATATTAAATTGCGCGATGCGCTTTGCTATTTACTTGCCTCCGC
This sequence comes from uncultured Gammaproteobacteria bacterium, assembly GCA_937139475.1. Classification (GTDB taxonomy): domain Bacteria; phylum Pseudomonadota; class Gammaproteobacteria; order Enterobacterales; family Psychrobiaceae; genus Psychrobium. The sequence goes on from CAKZQF010000205.1 coordinate 4,031, forward strand.
AAGTTGCCAGTGGCGAAAAAGTACCGGTATTGTATTGGCTTTCGGGCTTGACATGTACTGATGAAAACTTTATGCAAAAAGCCGGTGCACAGCGTATGGCTGCCGAATTAGGTATCGCGATTGTGGCGCCAGATACTAGCCCTCGTGGTGAAGGTGTTGCCAATGATGATGGTTATGACTTAGGTCAAGGGGCCGGCTTTTATGTCAATGCAACCCAAGCACCTTGGAATCGCCATTTCCAGATGTACGATTACGTAGTTAATGAGTTACCCACCATTATTGAAGCTGCATTTCCGGTATCAAATAAACGTGCTATTAGTGGCCATTCAATGGGCGGACACGGCGCATTAACTATTGCCATGTTAAACCCAGAACGTTATAGCTCAATGTCGGCGTTTAGCCCGATTTGTAATCCTGTAAAAGCGCCTTGGGGCAAAAAAGCTTTTACTGCTTATTTGGGCAAAGACAAAGCAACGTGGCGCAACCATGATGCGAGTGAATTAATGCGCAAAGCAACGCAGTTTATTCCCGCTAAAGTTGACCAAGGTGGCGCGGATGACTTCCTTAGCGAGCAGCTAAAGCCTGAAGCATTAGAAGCCGCAGCAAAAGTTAATGGTTACCCGTTAGCGTTGGCTGTTCACGAAGGTTATGATCACAGTTACTACTTTATCTCATCATTTATTGAAGAACATTTACGGTTTCATGCGCAGCACTTAAGTAAATAGCGCTAGATCCAACTGTATTAGAACCAACTGTATTAGATTCAACTGTCTAGATTGATTTATTTTAAAGGAAAGCCTTCTTGTCCGATTTATTACAAACTCGTTTGCAACACCTCAAATCACCTAATGGCTTAGCACTTTTAAGCCAGGTTCAACGGGGAATTGAAAAAGAAGGCCTAAGAGTTACACCAAAAGCTTTGATAGCACAAACCGGCCACCCGGAGGCTCTTGGGTCCACATTAACGCACAAGAGTATTACGACAGATTACTCGGAAGCGTTGCTGGAATTTATCACGCCTGTGTGTCAGCAAGTTGATGACACTATCGACTACTTGAGTGATTTGCATCATTTTACCTTGCGCCACATGCCGGATGAATACCTTTGGCCTGCCAGTATGCCCTGTCGCCTAGAGGGAGAAGCGAGCATACCCCTTGCCCAATATGGCAGCGCTAATATCGGTCAAATGAAGCATGTTTACCGCCAAGGCTTATCGTATCGTTATGGCAGGACAATGCAAGCGATAGCGGGCATACATTATAACTTTTCAATGCCTGATAACTTTTGGCCTTATTGCCAGCAAGTTTGGGGTGAACAAGGTGATGTACAAGCGTTTAAATCGCAGCGCTATTTTGACTTGATCCGTAATTTTCGTCGTCATTCGTGGTTATTAGTCTATTTATTTGGCGCCTCGCCGACTTTGGACAATAGCTTTATGGGCGATAAAAAGACCGATAAGTTAGACACATTCAGCAACAACACCCTTGGCTTACCGTTTGCCACTTCGCTTCGAATGAGTGACTTAGGCTACCAAAGCGAAGCGCAAGCAAATTTAAATGTTAGCTATAACAATTTAGATAATTATGTCGACGATGTTACCAAAGCAATTGCTCAGGGTTACCCTGCTTATGAAAAAATTGGCATTAATGTTGACGGCAGCTATCGTCAACTTAATAGCAATGTGCTGCAAATTGAAAATGAATATTACAGCGAAATTCGCCCTAAGCGCGTAACACAGTCAGGCGAACAACCGATAGTGGCACTTAAAGAACGGGGCGTTGAATACATTGAAGTCCGTATTCTTGATACTAATCCATTTTTGCCAGTGGGTATTGATGCGCAACAGATCCGCTTTCTCGATGTGTTTTTGTTGTATTGCCTTTTGTCTGAAAGTGCAGCATTGAGCGTTACGGAATCGGATGAAATTAAAGCGAACCAGCAGCGTGTTGTTCGTGAAGGGCGAAATCCTAAATTAATGCTGACGAAAAACGGCCAACCTGTTGCATTTAAAAAGGCCGCGAACGGGTTATTGACACAGTTGCAGCCAATAGCGGATTTACTCGATAAAGCCCATGAGGGGCAATCTACTGATGCGATAAACGATAAAAGCCAAACGCACAGCCAAGCCCTAATTGAGCAAATAGCTAAGGTCGGAAATAGCGAATTAACACCGTCAGCTATGATGATGGCCGCGGGTGAAAATGGTGATGAATTTATCGACTTAATGCTAGCACAAGCCAAGCTACATCAAACTTATTTCAGTGAACGTGGTTTATCTAGCGCAATGGAAGCACAGTTGCAGCGAGAGACGATTGAGTCCATACAACAGCAGAAATTACTTGAAGCGAGTGATGTTATTTCATTCGAGCAATTTCTTGCTCAGCAAAATGCTAGATAAATGCTTAAACTGATAACTAAGATTGGTATGCCGTGTTCGTTAAAAATACTGTTCTACTAATGGGGTGTTCGCTTAGTAAGCGCACAGACGCTTGATCTCTCCCTAATAAAGCTAAATCTAATGTTAAACCGGAGGCAGTCATGATTGTTCGAGATAAACCTAATGCGTTTAAACTGTTGTTTATTTTACGTGGCTCCGTTGTGCCACTTATATTTGGGCAAATCGCCTTTTTTACCCTGTTAGGTGCTGCGGTTGCTGCTGCGCAATACTACTATCCGGTTATATTTCCGACTTTTACCTTATCGCCATTAGCGCTATTAGGTGTGGCCTTATCGTTATTTCTGGGTTTTAGAAACAATGCTAGCTATGAGCGTTGGTGGGAAGCACGCAAGCAATGGGGCCAATTGGTTATCGACGCGCGCAGCTTATCCCGCCAGGTGACGTCATATGTAGATGAAAGTGCCAAAGGTGGTGCTGAATTACAGCAACGGATGATTTATCTGACGATCGCGTTTAGCCATGCCTTAAGACATCACTTACGACAATCAGATCCGTGGAGTGATATTGAAAAATATCTTAATCCTGAGGATATAGCCGCGCTGCGTAAATCACAGAATTTACCTGACGCACTGCTGCGCTTAATGGGAAAAAAACTCGGTACTTGTCGTCATAAAAACCTATTATCTGACTTTTTAATCCAAACTATCGACGATAATATTACTTCAATGGCTACCGTGCAAGCGGGCTGTGAGCGCATTCAAAGTACGCCGCTACCGTTTGCTTATATGCTACTGGTGCAACGTACCGCCTACCTCTATTGTTTAATATTGCCGTTTGGTATTGTTGGCTCAATAGGGCTGATCACCCCGTTGTTTTGCGCCATAATCACCTATACATTTTTTGGTTTAGATGCGTTAAGCGAAGAGTTAGAAGAACCCTTTGGTCTTTCCGCTAACGACTTACCGTTAAGTTCGATATCCCGAGGTATTGAAATTAATTTGTTAGAGATTTTAGGTGTAACAGAGTTACCAGCACCTATTCAACCTATAAAGCACCGACTTATTTAACTGATTGTTTAACTGATAAATAACTATTTAAGGAATTTAAAATGAAAGAAACATTTAATATATTTCGATTTATTAGCTGGATAGCCATTATCTGTTCGCTATTAGGGTCAGTTTTATTATTTATCGTTGGGGCTATGAAGACTTATTCAGCCTATACTACTGTATTGTTTAGTGAAATAGCCAGTGAGAGTTTATCTCACCTTGACACTTCAGAGGTCGCAACGACTTATTTGATTAAAGCATTAGATACTTTTCTTATTGCGCTTGTATTGTTTATTTTCGCTCATGGCGTATTCACTTTATTTATTTGTGATAAGAAACTTGCAAAGAAAAGCTCTGTTCTCAAATGGATAAGCACACCAAACATTGGTCGTCTAAAGAGTATATTGGGTGAAGTCATTGTTATTATCTTGTTTGTGAAGTTTCTTGAAATTATTTTGGTTAACTTAAATAACCTTAAGTGGGAAATACTAATACTCCCCATCTCTATTCTTTTGCTTGCTCTAAGTTTAAAGCTTCTAAGTTTAGGGCGTGAAGAAAAAAAAGATGAAATTGATAGTGATTAAACATATACACATGGGTGTTTCTTAACCAATTAGTGATTAGATGAAAAAATTCAGGGTGAAATTGTCATAAAATTATAGTGTTAGGATTATAGGAAATAGGATTTGTTGGTAGATTTAACTATAAAAAATTCAGTTTTATCTTAATAATAAGGGCTAGCACATGACAAAAAACACATTTATTTTACATTCAAACTATGCACCTTCTGGTGACCAACCAGAAGCCATAGCAAAACTTATTGCGGGTATAAATAACGGTGTGACCCACCAGACCTTAAAAGGTGTTACTGGCTCTGGTAAAACGTTTACTATGGCAAATGTAATTCATCGCTTAAAACGCCCAACCTTAATCTTGGCACACAATAAAACCTTGGCAGCTCAGTTATACAGTGAGATGAATGTAGAAGATCCAAGTAGTTCAATTAATGCCATTAGCTCCATACTTATCAATATTTCTGGCCCAGCGTGTAGGTCGGATAAGCGAAGCGCCATCCGGCACAGTAAAATACCTTGCCAATTATTATTATCAGCATTTTATGTTATCGAATAGCTTGAAAGTGCCAGAAGCCGACGGTCAGATAAACTCGTTTTTGGACAATTCCGTGTTACGACGTGATAGAAAGCCTTCTATTTCAGATAACTTTTTCTATTCCAAATCACGCGAGTCGCCTACAAATAGCTGACAAATCTCATTAACCCACTACAGAACAATCACTACTATGACTGAAATACTTTGCGTGCGAGAATAGCAAGAGAATCTCCATCTTCGAACTCGCTAAAAACCTTTGATTCAACAACGTTAAACTCCTGCCCCATTGCTTCTTTCATCTTGGCTAAACTTCTCGGATGAAACAATAGACCATGAGTTGTCTCAGGTGCTTGAATTTTTTGCCAGACTAGATGGAAAACGAAACCTCCAGGTAAAAGCAGCTCAGCTTGACGGCGGAAAGATTGGCGCAATTCAGTATCACTTAAATGATGCATTACTTTATTGGAATATACTGCATTATACCTAGCTTCTGTTTCAATTTTTACAGCGTCAAGTATTAAGCTAAGTACATCGGGTAGCCGTTTATTGAGCGTATTCACGAAAGCTGGTGAATAATCAGAGCCTGTAACTCGAAATTTCTGAGCGAGAATTTCAAGATCATTACCAGGCCCCGAGCCTAACTCTAAAACAGAATCCTCAGGAGAAAGGACTTTTGAGAGCATATGCAATTGCTCAGCAGCATTAAATCCGTCACACATTTCAGTATATGCCTTCGCATTGTTAACCTCGTGATAATAATTCATGTAGACCCCGTTGTTTAATTCGTTGTTTAATTCGTTGTAACTCATGTGATTTCCTGAAATTGCCTGTATTACTAACTTACTCTTTTAAACAAATATGCAAATGGTGATTTTGTGTATGGGATCGCACGACCAGATGCTAATATATTTTCTCGTGTCATGATTTCAGGCCTCTTGGGCTTCATATAGTCCTTAAGATTTTCGTCGTTGACCTCATACTTTCCATTGTCTCTTAGAACGACAGCAATCAACTTAAATCTTGGGTCTAAAGCCGCTAAAGCTGCATCTCCGTGGCTAGCGTTAACAAGTAAGATTCCACCTATTCTTAAAAGCTCTCCGCACGGTTCTGAAATAAAGCCTGCATAAAGAGATATTAGTAAATCGAATTCAACTTCGTTTAACTCCAGTGAGCGATAATCACTATGAATAAACTGTATATTTGGGTCTGAGTTCCCATTGTGCTCAAAAACTATCTGTTTAACAGTGCATTCATCAGCAAAAAAATTTGAAGCACGTTTATCAAGATCCACATATGTGACTTCGTTAAAAACGAATGATGGTGAAATGTCCACATAACTACCAGGATAGAGTACTTTTCGAGGAGTCATATAAGCACCGATCGCCTTAAACAGCTCCCAGCGATCACCTTTGTGTTTATCTTGCTTCTCCCACAAAGCTAAAGTCTTAGTCATTATTTCTTTCCTCTAGTTGTGCAAGCCAAAAATATTATGACCTGACTCTCTTTTTATTGTTTGCGCTACTTGGATTGTGTGTGGTTAATATATACAAAGACGCTGCGTTGTTTGAGTGCACAGATTGAGATATTATCGGCTGATATTAAGATTTTGTAAAAGAACTGTAGGTTGTTATCCATGCTTCCAAAAACACCATTGCCACCCTGCTATGTAATCCACGAGCAAGGCGTAAACAGTGAAATCTCAACCGTGTCAGTAAATCCAGACTATGGCTTGCTCTTTACTACAAAAGGCTCATTTAAAATGGAGCAAAGCTACACTACTCAATCTGTTACTGGCAGCATTACGATTGTCCCTTACGGAGTGCCATATCGTTCTGTCGCGGGTTGTAATTTAGACTATTGGCTACTTGGTTTCTCTGCTGAAAGCTATGGTTTGAACGAAACGCAAGAGATAATGCGCCCCTTCGCAGAGGTTCGTTCAGGAGGTGCTCCTGTGGCTAATTTAAATGTTCCAGCTCAACAACGTATAACTTCTTGGTTTGAAGCCTTAAAACAAGAAACCAATTTTGAAACAACGATAAGTAATGATGTTCAACGGAGCCTGATTGTATTGATATTAACAGAAGTCGTTCGTGCGACGACTGTAATAGACAATAAGATCACAAAGTCGCCATTAGTCGGAAAGGCATTACACTATATTCAAAAATATAGCCTTACTCCTATATCCTTAAGTGACGTTGCGTCTGCTGTGGGTCGCACATCTCCCCATGTCGCATCAGTTGTAAAGTCAGAAACAGGTTTTACGGTTGGTATGTGGATCACTTCAGCGCGTCTAGCCAAAGCAGCGCAGCTTCTACAGTACTCAAATATGTCGGTTGAACAGATTACTACGAAAATTGGGTGGCAAGACACAACTCATTTCATCAGGCAGTTCAAAACATTCTATGGCACAACACCTTCAAAATGGCGTAATAAGCTAAGAAGCAAAAGTGAGCATTGAACATGAGTTGTATACTTCATTTAAATAACAAGGTGGTTCGCCTTCAATGACCTTGATTCTTCGTAACTTGTGTCGGGGCAGAAACGAGTTTGGATTTCCAAGCTTTCACTAGACACCGGCTTATAATCTTAAAGTACAAAACGGAAGTAGGCTTCCGATTTTAAGCCTGTATTGCCATATATCGGAAGTAAACTTCCGTTTCCAGGGCTTCAAAGGTAGTTATCGGAAATATACTTCTGTTTTTGATCGCGGTGTTAGCCTAGATAGCTATATGAGCTACTTTTCAGGGTCTTACTTGAGCGAATTGCAGACTCTCGATTTCTACCCTTATGGGGTTCTAGGGATTTTCCCCTCTAAAAAGACTTAATCCTCTGTAGACCACACCAATAAATGGCTGCGGAGGTGGGTTACTACTTATAAGTGTGGCAAATTAGGTAAATA
>CAKZQF010000206.1 GCA_937139475.1 uncultured Gammaproteobacteria bacterium
TGTAATTCAACTTACGGCGCATGCTGTCCAGCTGGTAGCAGCGTTCGATGTTCTTGGTGAAGGTCAGGAAGATGCCACGCTCGGAGAATTCATCCGAACCAATGGGCTGCGTGCGGCCAAAGGTCTGGCCATCCAGATACTTCTGCAGGGCGTTCTTTTCCGTCGGCTCTTCCACACGGGCAAACAGCTTTTTGTTTTCGTGGAAAATCAAGTCATCGCCAATCAGCGCACGCAGATCACCCCGACGGCGGTGCAAACGATGAATAAAGCGTTGACGCAGGTGGAAGACCATTTCATCCAGTGTCAGGAAGTCACCACGGTTACCATCACCATCCCGACCGAGTCGAATGGGGTCAATGGTGTAACCCAGCGGGTCGTTCGGGTCTTCTATGATGCCAACGACCTGATCCGGTGCGACATCAATCATGTATTGAATCCAGCCTGGGTGAATATCTTGCAGACGGTCAAACTCATCAGGGTCGGTGGTTGCTGAATGGAATTGGCCATTCCAACCGATGCGCAAAATATCCGTGGCATTGGTATGCGTTACGATATTGCGGTATTCGTTGTAGATATCACCGTTTTGCGTGACCCCTCGCCATTCATCCACTTTTAACCAGGAGATGACAGCATCCTTTTCCACGTCAACGTTTTCAAAGTCGCGGTCGTTAAATCCAGTTGGGTCGGTGGGACGACGGCCTTTAGCGGTACGCTTGGCCAGTGGCACACGGCCTTCCATGGAAATGATTTGGCCTTTCATAGTCACTTTACCGCTGACGGTAATTTGATTCAGGAAAGCATTGGACTGCTGGATTTTACGCTCAAGGTTTTGCACCGTGGTTGGCTGAACGCTGAATTCTTTGGTGGGATCGTCCGTTCCATAGACGTCACCAATCGTTTCAATGACTGATTCTGTGACGTCTTCACGGCTTCTTAATTCTGGCATGGTATTGCTCCGCTCTTAATATAATTCGCCGATTAGCAGTCGAATTGTTTTGTTTCAGGATCACCACCGGCGTGGTGGCGTTCGTTGGGATTGCTGCCTGCCGGTGGCGTGGCTAGTTCGATGACTTCATCTTGCTTGCCTTGTAGCTCCGTGAGGTTTTGCTGCTGAGTGTCCAGCTGTTCTTTTAGCGGGTTTACCGCTGCTTCGAGCTGTGTGGCAAATTCTGTTTTTTGATCCGCTTTTAGCTTGTCCAGCTTTTCGTCGAGCACTTCATTGAAGAGCTGCTTTAATTCATCTTTATCCATGTCTATATCCTTTGAGGAAGTCTGCTGTGTGGGGTTAGGTGCTGAAAACGTAGCGTCCGGTGCTGCAGGTGGCGGTGTTGATGGCGCAGATCGATTAAACGCGGTTTCAGTTGCTGGATCATTCAAATCTGCTTCATCCGCTTTGCCAAACAGTCCCCTAGCCATATCAAAGATGCTGCGATCCTTGCTGAAGTCGAGGTCGGCGATTTCCATGGAGGCGGAAAACAGACTGTCTGCTTCCAAATGCTTCATGGCGAACTCAAGGCGGTCGGTACCAAAACTGGCTGGGGAGTCGGTTACGGCCAAACCGACTTGGTAGGGCTTGCCGGTGGCTTTGAGTTGGGGTGCTACTTCGATACTGGAGTACAGCGCTTGGCCGTTCTTCTTTAGCGACACCAGTTGAGCGCTGGGAATAATTCGGTTGTACAGTCTAACCAGTCCGTCATCGCCCTTCTCTGCTTTGACGGCAAACACATCACCCATCGCCCCGTAATAACGGATGTGTTCAAACCAGATGCGGGCGGCATAAAAGTCTGCGTTATACGCTCGCGCTGATCCCGTCAGCCATTCGGGCTTGATTTCCCGGCCATCGATGGTGGCACCTGATGTGGCGACGCAAAAATAATCAGAGATGAGTTTAGACATAATGTTCAGCAACCTTTTTCTGGCATCTTGGGTAATGCGGGTGCTGATTGCCACGCTCTAAGCTTAGCTGACTCCCTGTACTAATCAACCGCTAAGGCATTGTGCGCGGGGCATCCCGACAATGGCGGGATGATTGAAGCCACTAAAAAACGCGGACTCGCGAGAACGATGTATTTGCACTTAGGCTACTCGCTGACAGAAGTCGCGGAGTTGCTGGAAGTGCCTTATTCAACGGTGTCGTCGTGGAAGCGTCGTGGCGAGTGGGATGAGTTACCGGCCTTTAAGCGTTTGGAGGATGCTTACGATGCCAGGCTTCGTGTGTTGATCATGAAGCCTGACAAGTCAGTGGAGGATCTGCGCGAGATCGAGATTCTCGGACGGGAGCAACGCAAGAACGAGTTGCACGTTAAACGCTTGGAAAATTACCAAGGTGGTAAAAAGGACAAGGATTACAACCCGAAACTGACTAAACGGGGCCGCAAAACACACGCGAAAAATAATTACCTGAGCACCGAACAGGTTGAGCAATTAAAAACGGCGTTCCTTGAGCGTTTATATCCCCATCAGCAGACGTGGTACGAGAACCTTCACCATCGTATCCGCAATATTATGAAATCTCGCCAGATTGGTGCTACGGACTATTTTAGTCATGAGGCATTGATTGATGGGATCTTGCATGGCCGGAATAAGAACTTCTTGTCGGCCAGTCGCGCACAGGCTTTGTTGTTCCGTTCGTATATCGTGGCCTTTGTGTATCGAATTACGGGAGTCGAGTTAAAAGGTGGCACGGCTGAACAAGCCATGACGATCCGCACGGATGATCACCCGAATACGGAATTTCGCTTTCTCTCCACCAATAGCAACAGTGCTCAAGGCCCTCACGGTGATGTGATCATCGATGAGTACTTTTGGATCCAAAACTTTACCAAGTTGCGCCGTGTTGCTTCGGCGATGGCGACACAGAAACAGTATCGCCTGGTCTATATTTCGACGCCTTCAACCGTCAACCATCAGGCGTATCCGTTCTGGTCGGGTGAGTCGTTTAATAAGGGTCGTAAGAAAACGGATCACATTACGTTGGATATTTCGCATGCGGCGCTGAAAGATGGTCGCTTGTGTGAGGATAACCAGTGGCGGCAGATTGTCACGCTGTCGGATGCCTGCAAGCGGGGCTTTGATCTTTCTGATGAGGACATGCTGAAGGCGGAGTATTCAGCTGATGAATACCGCAACCTGTTTGAATGTGACTTTATTGATGATTCTCAGGCGGTGTTTAAGTTTGAAGCGCTCACCAAGTGCATGGTCGATACCTTAGAAATTAACGAGAAAACCGAAGTTAGAAAGCGCTGGCTGGATTGGAATCCTGATCAAACCGACCGACCGTTTGGCAATATGCCGGTATGGGTCGGTTATGACCCCAGTCGAACCACCGATGCGGCGGCGATTGTTATCCTGGCACCGCCCTTGAAACCGGGTGGCAAGTTCCGCGTTCTCGAGCGCAAACGTATCTATGGGGCTTCATTCCGTGCGCAGGCAGATATTCTCAGGAATGTGTGTGAGCGTTATAACGTGACGGAAATGGCCATGGATGTGACGGGCATGGGCTTGGGTGTGTTTGAGCTGATCACGCAAGGTGATGAGCATAATGATCCGGTGTTTATTCGTTGTAAGCCGATTCATTACTCTGCAGAGAGTAAGACCGAGCTGGTCACTAAGGGCGTGGATGTGGTGGAAAGCAAACGTCTGGAGTTTGATTCCTCGGCGACGGACTTGGTGAAGTCGTTTATGGCGATCTACCGCACCAGTACTGATAACGGCACGGTGACTTATAAAGCCAACCGCGATGCGGATACCGGTCACGCTGATGAGGCGTTTGCTCTACTCCATGCCCTTTCCTTTGAACCACTGAATAATCGACGCCGCAAGATGACGGTGCGGGTGTCTAACCGTAACAAGAAAAAGCGCAAGCCAAACACCGGTGACGGTTACTACGGCAATAATGACAATGTGGTGTTGTTACGACCGGCACCTCACACTAACCATGAGAAAATAAATGATGACCGATACCGAATCGCAGCCTGACGACAAGATTAAAGCCTATGCTATTTTTCCTAATCAACGACGCATGAGCTGGTTGAATGGATCGCGCTGCTACTGGAATGGCCATTATTACGAAACACCGGTGCCGCGCATGGAACTGGCCCGATCATTGGATGTAATGCCACACCATGATTCCGCGATGGAGGCGAAGATTAATGTATTGATGTCGACAGTTGAGCCAACGAATGAGAAAAAACTCTCTGCAGAGGCTATCGAACGGATGGCATGGGATTACCTGATCTACGGGGACTACTTTACCGTCGCTCACCGTAATAAGCTGGGTGGGCTGAGTCATTATGAGCACTTGCCTAGCTTGCATACTCGCCGTGCTAAGCGCAATTTTGTGCTGCTGGATAATGGTTTGGTGGATAGTAAGTACAAGATTGAGGACGTGTTGCACTCGATTCGTTATGACGGCAGGCAGGATATGTATGGCCGTCCGGGTTATATGGCGGCTCTGTTGTCTATTTTCCTTGGGCAGGCTTCTACTAAGTTTCGATATCACTATGTGAAGAACCGCAGTAATACGGGCTTTTTGATGTATCTCGCTGGAGCTATCGATAATGAAGTAATTGAGGAGATCGAGGATGCGCTGGCTGGTGGAGAAGATGAACAGTTTGGAAATGTGGTGATTCATGACCCGGGAGCTAACTCTGGCGCTAACACTGGCGAAAAGATTAAGCTGATTCCGATTTCTGACAGTAAGAATAAAGATGATTTTGAACAGGTGCAGCAGGTGACGCTGGAAACGGTGCTGGCAGCGCATCGATGGCCACCGCAGTTAATGGGGATAGTGCCTAAGAATGCGAGTGGTTTTGGGAGTGTGACGGATGCGGCACAGGTGGCGTTTGTGAATGAGATTTTGCCGCTGCATCGGAAGTTGGCGGGGATTAATCGGCATGCCGGGCAGAAGTTGATTCGGTTTAAGGGGTATGATTTGGGGGTTGGGGGTAAGGCTGAGGGGTAGTACCGTTTCGGGTATTGGAGTATTCAACAGCCTTCGACTCGCAAGCTCGTAAGGCGGCCTTTTGAATGATCCAATACCCTAGTCAATAAGTTCCCACTTCCCTCAATATATGTATATGACTAGGCAAGCCCTGCGTTAATGTCCTAGTTAGAATATTTGAGATTTATCTTGGAAAAAGCCTTCCAGTTATTTTCTTCGTAAGTAATAACGGTTTTCCAGAAATTGGGAATATTGTCCTATTATTATTCTTTTCAAAGTAAAAGTATTTTATACCGTTTCTAGTCTTATATTTATACTCTATTAGTTCTCCATAACAACCATATTCACGTGAAAAATTGTCGGTTGGTTTACAACGTAACCAGTAATTTTTTACTTTAGACCCAACGTACCACTTGGATTTATCACCGGTGTAAAGTTTATATGCAGACCAATAATTTCCCTTGGCATCTTTTAAAGCATAATACCCTCTTTCCGTTACTGCCTTATATACATCTGGTAAATAATCAGTTATGAGTTCAGGGTACCCATTTTCATCTCGGACCCATCTATAATCATATGCACTAATTTCTGTCATATACCTCATACGACTCATTTGCCCAGACCTTGAAAGACTAAACTTTGCTCCGTCGTATGCAATCATTCCCCCCACTATTGAACCTAATTCATCAAGTGTGGAATATGATGTAACCATGCCAGCTCTAATACTGGGAGAGCTATAATAATAGCTAACACGAGTATTATCGTGATCTTTCGTTGTAAATTGTAATGCACACCATACACTTCCAGTAACGGTTAAATCGGCCTTTTTGAAGCATTCTCTACCTTGGTCATGTAGATAAGTATGAGTTGATTTTAATTGTCTAGTTATTGGGGCATGATGTTCTAAATGTGGTTCCTTAGCTTGAATTGATCCAGTTACGGTCAATAAAAAAACTATCACAAATATTTTTTTTATATTCTTTAGTCTCATTTTATCCTCGATACTAAAAAGTCTGGGTAGTTATCTCAATAGCCTATAAAACATCATACTTGATGAATAATAAGACAGTCAATTGTTTATTAATCTATCATTCAGGCATAAACATCAAGCAACACAAATCCCAATTTCCCTAGTGTTCCAACCTGATCATCACTACTCAACGTCGTATCAGCCAATAAAAACTGCCCTTCAATCTCCAAACTCGGACACTTGAGGTTCACCAATAGATTCGGCTGCCAGATTTTACCTTCCGCGTATTCCCAGCCTTGCACGACGAGGCTGGCTCGGGTGGCTTTGGCTTGGCGCAGTTTCATTTCGTATTCCGCGCGGTTCTGGTTGCTGCTGGCCTCATTGCTTTTTTCTGCCCGGACAATGAGTACCCGCCCTGCTCGGATGTCGGGATCGGTGGCGGTGGCTTGGTTGCGGTGACTGCTGCCTGCTTGGGATTTGCTGATGTATTGGTGGTAGAGGTCGTCGTCGTTGTGGTCGGCGGTGCCACTGAGGATATTGACGCCTTCTTCGAGCGTGATGCCGATGTCGATGGGGCTGGGTCGGTTGATTTGCAGGGTGCCATCGCCAAGGGTGTAGATGAGCAGGCCGCGTTGTTTGGCGTGGGATTCGAGGCATTGGAAGATGGTTTCGCCATCGTTGACGGCGAATTTATCGAACTTTGCACCGGGCTGTGGGCAGTTGACGGGGATATTGAAGGGTGCACAAAGGATGTCGGCGGCTTCTTTTAGCGTGACGTTGTGTAGTTCCTGGTTGGGCACGATGGCACTGGCATCGACTAGATCGCCGGTGATGTCTCTGCCGCTGAGGGTGATTTTATGGGTGTTGTTGCCAAATGAGGGTTTGCGACGACCGACGAATCCGTTGATGACGGGGGTGTCGCCGATGAGTATTCGGCATCGGGCTCCTTTGGCGATGGGTTGGTTGTTGAGGTCGGTGGCTCGTTCGTCGCTAACGGTGAGTTCGAAGGTATTGGCGGCTTGTTCCAGGGACTGGCGTATGGTGACGTTTTCCCAACCTTGGTAAATAGCGCCTGAGGTCTGCAGACGCACTTGGGATTGACTCATTTCAGATTAAACCCTTGGCTTGCCTTTTGGGCCTGGGTAAGGGCCAAATTTATCTAACGCCCTCATTGTATAATTTTGAAGATCATTAGGTTGATTCATAGTGTTTTCCTTTTACTCGGTTGTTAAATATTCAATGCTCCCAGAACAAAATCCCGGATGCGCAAGTTGATTTTGTTTGACGATTTCGTCGACTCGTTCGGCGTCTTGGAATAAGCGATGTGCGATGACGACGGCAGGCAGTTCTTGGGTAATTTGCACATGCTTGATCACTGGCAGAATCATTTGTTGCTGCTGGATCGCATTAGCAATTTTGACGCGCAGATCGTTCCAGAGTGACAGTTCGACAGAGGTATAGGTGTCGCGTAGGGGTTGGTATTCCACCACGGTGGTGATGAGGTCATTCATCAGTTGCTTAGCTAATTGCGCTTGTTGATAGCTATTGAAGGGCTGCAGCGCGACGCGAACACAGACCTGTGCCGCATGTTGTTGCAGTGCCAGTAATAAGATGTGAGGTGGCTCAACCGTTTGTGCCAGTGTCGCTAAGATCTGAGCCTGAGTCCCCTTAGCGCGTTCTAACAAGCTGATCAGGTTGCCGGTGTAAGCATTCGCGGTCTGTGTCCAATCACTAGGAAGATCAGGCAGTACTTGACTGAGTTCTGCAGTGACATAGCCGCTGATGGTTGCTGCTGCTGCGTTGCCTAGTGGTGTGTTCATAGGGTACTCACCGTATTGAGTTGTTCGGCGATTTCAAAATCTGCTGAGCTGCGTTCGCTGCGCATGGTGGTTAGGTCTGCAGCGAAGTTGGCGTTGATCTGTTGGTTTAGGGTGCGGAGTCCCGCCACGAGGTCACTATTGGCGTTGCCTTCAGTGCTGGGGTATCGCTTGGCACTGGCTTGGATGAATTTAAGGTTAAACCGGGCGATGCCGCCTTGTGAGGTGGTATCTGTGCGTTGCCAGGTCAGGAGTTGTACTTGTTGGGTTCCGGAGAGCGGCAGTGTGAGTGCGCCTGGTCCTTTTTGGTCGAGCTGTTGTTCGAAGGCGGTGGCCAGCAGGTCGTAGTTGCTTCCCAAAAAGTATGCGTTGACGGTGAATTCATTGGCTTTGAGGCCCATGTCTTCCGCATAAGGCTCATCTGCAAAGGGGTATTCGTGGGTGACAACACGGCGGCCACCCTGCCTACTTATTTGGTCGTGGCGGAATTCTATGCCTCGGAAGCTGGCGATTTGTAAGCGGTCTGTCCAACTCATGCGCTAAAGACTCCCATGGGGCCGGTGTTGACGCTGATGTCCATGCCTTCGGATTCCATTTTTTTGACTCGTGTGGGGACTGGGCTGTCGATGTGGATGTCGATGCGGCCACTGCTCTGATGTTGGGTGTTTAGGGTTTGCTGTTGGGCTTTTTGGGCTTGCTCTGCACGCATGGCGGGGATGGTGGTTCTGGGCTGTTGTAGCGGGATGACGGTTCCGGATGCGTTGGGCATGAGGAAGGTTTTGCCGCCCATGTTGAGTAGTTCGGGGCCGAGTTCGTTGACTTCGTAGAATTTATTGGAGGTAACGGAGCCGCCGGTGGCACGTCCTCCGCCGAATAGATTGCTCCAGAAGCCGCCTTCTTTGTTTTCTTTGTCTGTTTTGCTGTTTTCTGCTTTTGAGTCGTCATTTGAGGGACTGGTATTGGAAGTGACTTCGCCACCGACTCCTGCGAATTCACTGACGTCGATTTCATATCGTGTCGTATCATGGGTTAAGTTGAGGCCGATGGACTCCATGCCTTCTTTTACCCAGGCTAGTGATTTTCTGATCCAGTCCATTTTTCCTTTGAACCAGTCCATGATGCCACCGAATACAGATTTCCACGATAAGCCATCTGTGGTGATCCTGTCGAATACGGCCCCGATTAGCCCTCCAAAAGGCAGAAGAGAGCCAAGTGCGTTTATTGTTGTTGAAACAATACCTGGCATTTCAAAGGCAAAGAAGTCGTGCACTCGGGGGAAGCTGCCTTCTAGCCAGTCCATGATGTTTTCCCAGAAGTACCAGGCACCGCCGAGGGCGAGTAGTCCGCCGCCGAGTAAGGCGATGGGGCTAAGGAGTAAGGCAAATGCACCGCCGATGCCGAGTAGGCCGATTTTGGCGAGTCCAACGACGGCTCCGAGTGCGGTAACGCCAGCCACTAGGGTGCCGAGTCCTAGCCCGAGGTTGATGATTTTGCTGGCGAGTTCTGGGTTGACGTCAATCCAGTCGGTGAGTCCACTGACTAGTTCGGAGACGTCTTTGATGAGTGGGTCGATTTCTGGTTTTAGGACTTTGCCGATTGAGATGGCCAGCCCTTCTATTCGGCTGGTTAAGCCGTTGATGAGGCCTTGGGTATTGTCTCCCATGACTTTGGCAATGCGAGAAGCTTCGCCTTCGGAGTCTTTTAGGATTTCAATGAATTTGGTGATGCCTTTAGCGCCTTGTTTGGCGACGAGTGTGGCCATGGCGGAGCCAGCTTCCATGCCTGCGATGGCTTTGAAGTGACCCATGCGGGTGGCTGTTCCCATTTTTTCGGTTTTCTTGGCCAGCTCTCCCAAGATGGTGGACATTGAGCGCATATTGCCGTTGGCGTCTTTGGTTTGGATGACGAGTGCTTTTAGGGATTTTTGGGCTTCTTTGGGTGGTGAGGCCATGCGGTTGTATAAGGCTCGCAATGAAGTCCCTGCATCAGAGCCTTGGATGCCGACATTACCGAGTAGCCCTGCCATGGCAGCGGTTTCTTCGAGTCCGATGTTGAGTTCTGCGGCGATCGGGGCTGCGTATTTCATGGATTCGCCGAGCATGCGCAGGTCGACATTGGAACGGGTAAAGGTTGCGGCTAGTACATCCCCTACTCTGTCCATTTCATCCGCCTGCAGACGGAACCCGGAGAGGATGTTGCTGCCGATGTCGGCGGTGGTGCCAAGCTCTGTGCCTGCGGCTTTGGAGAGGTCCAAAATACCGGGAATGGCGGTCACTATCTTTTTGGCGTCAAACCCTGCCATGGCCAGAAAGCCTTGGGCATCGGCGACTTGGGTGGCGGAGAATGAGGTGGCACGACCTAAGCTGAGGGCTTGCTTTTCGAGGTCATTGAATAAGGCGAGGTGGATGGATTGCCCGAGGTCTAAGCGGGTTAAGGCTTGGACTTTGTCCATGGCGACTTCAAAGTTGAGGGCTGGGTCTAGGGTGGCTTTGAGGCTCATGCCCATTCCGGCTACGCCGACGATACTGGAGACGATGCCGGTCATTTCGCTGCGGATGGTTTTGAGGTCTCTGCCGACTTTTTTGAAGATATTCCAACGACCTTTTTGTTTGGCCAGCTGCGTGGTGGTCTTTTGGATTTCTTGGTTTAAGCGGCGTTGTTCTGCAGTCAGGTCGTCGGTGTTGATGCCTGCTTTTTGCAGGTTGCTGTTGGTTTCTTTGAGTTGTTGGTTGTAGTCGGCTTGTTTGTCCTCGAGCTTTTCCAGTGCGGTGGTGGCTTTGTTGATCTGCGCTTGTTTGCGCTTCATTTGGGTAGCTGAGAGGCCGTCTGACTCGGCGAGTTCTTTGTTGAGTCCAGCGATGTATTCGCGCTGGGTATTGATGCTTTTGCCGACTTTTTTCAGTT
This sequence comes from uncultured Gammaproteobacteria bacterium, assembly GCA_937139475.1. Classification (GTDB taxonomy): domain Bacteria; phylum Pseudomonadota; class Gammaproteobacteria; order Enterobacterales; family Psychrobiaceae; genus Psychrobium. The sequence continues at coordinate 10,634 of CAKZQF010000206.1, forward strand.
GTTGCTGCAGTTGTTGGTAACTTTTGATGTCTGAGCTGGCCTTTCTCAGTGCATCGATCTGGCTGCGGGTGGTGCCGACGATGTTTCCTAAACTTTTGAAATCGCCCATGATGCCTTTCACCATATCGGTGACGCCGTCGAGGAGGTCAATTTTTATGCCGTATTCGATCATAGTTTAGGGAGTCGCTCTATTGCTTGTTGGTGCCAGTATTCGAGTTCAGCGAGCGGCATGTCGGCCAGCTCGCTGTAGCTCCAGTGGAACACGGTGGCGATATCCGCCATTAGTGGTCTTGGGTCTTTTCTCTGTTTTTTTTAATAATGGCAATTCCGGCTTTGATGTCTGCTTCATCCATTTCGTCGATGATGTCTGGTTCCAAGCCGCTGAGGGATGACAGTAGACCAAGCCCTTGCTCTAACTCGGTCTGTGCATCGGTGATGCTGCGCAGGTGTTTGCCTTTGATGCGCTTATCCAGTTGAATTTCGGTGATGGTGGTTTTATCACCCAGTTCAATGGGGTATGCGAGTGTTAGGGTTTCTTTGTTACTCATATCAGCTTAATTGCTCCGATTCATTAGCGATAAATTTGACAGAAAACTTGCCGTCATCTCCCAGTTCGGGTTGTTCTTCACACCAGGCGCTGCTCATGGCATGGGTGACGCCGTTGGTGGTTTTGATGGTGATAATTTCATCCTCCATTAAGCCGATAGCCTGTGTTTTCAGGGTTTTCTTGGCGGTTAATGACAGGCTGAGTTCTGCTGGTGTGTGGGCTTCGGTAAAGCCTCCATGACTGGGCTTGCTACCGGGGACATGGTCGCGCTTTTTACCGGATGCTTTGAAGGTGTTGCCACCCTCTGCCAGGGGCAAGGTGCCGAACCCGGCGACGGAGACCGAGCAGACTTTTTGTAGATGTGCCGACATAGTCGACCTCCTTATTTGGTGATGAATTGGGTTTGTCCGGCGAAGACGCGGAACTGACCAATGAGGGTGGGCACGTCGATGTAGTTGACGCGGTCGTGGTTGTCGGTGTCGATCTCCAGAATAAGATTGTCCCGGTAGGTTTCTTTGTCTTGCATCCAGCCGAGGTCACGCATGAAGAGTTCGACGTATTTGGCGTAAAGGAAGGCTTTTAATTCATCCACATCAACGATGCGTTGGCCTGCAGCGTAGTCGGCTGCATTTTTGGCGAGTTTGTAGCCTGCGCTGATGTAGGTTTTGTTGATTTCGTAATTCAGGCGACGGCGGTAACGTTTGAGAATTTCTGGCACTTGAATATCACGGTAAGCGGTGTCGCCATCGCCAGAGGCATTCATTTGATAAGTAGTAACCAGATAACGGATATACACATTGCTACCGACGACTGACCAGGCACTCATACCTGAATGTAGTCGTTCGTTTGTTTCGCGACCGTTGTAGATTTTCCCTGGTGGCACGAGTGATGGCAGCAGCACGTCGGTTAATGGGGCTGCAGGGTCATTGTGCAGGCGGTCACCGGCAATACTGACGAAAGCGGCGACCCATAATGATAATGCGTCAGTCGGCTCTTCCACTGGAATCACGGTGATATGTGAACTGTTAAGCCCTTCGGTGAGTGCTTTGGCATCGGCAAAGGCGACGTCTACGGCGGTGAATACATGCGAGCGGTTGGCTTGCATCGCATGAAAACGTCGGGTGCATTCATCGCGGAATAAGGTCATGACCGCAGTGTCTGGATATGGGCAGGCGATGAAGTCGTATTGATCATCCCCCATAGCCGTGATGAGTGGTTCAATGTCGAGTGGTGCGACGCTGGTTTCGTCTTCAACGGCTACGGCGTGGATTTCACAGCCGTAGTTGTTGGTGAGTGCGTATAGACACATCAGGTGCAGTGGGCTGTCTTTACCAAACAGTTGAATAGCGGCGGTTTCTGCTTGTATCTGGTGGATGGCGTTTAGCGTGGCCGTTGCCTTGGCCAGCTTCTCACCCACCAATAAAATAATGGACGGTTCACTAAGGGTACCGGCACGGCTGGCATCAAATTCGATATAGCCACCGGGCACCAGTAGATCGCTGGGGATTTCGTTAAAGTTCATGATATTTGTTCCAGGTTAAGGTTAAGCCCGACATCTGATTGGCCTTGTTTTTTGCATGTCAGTTGGAAGGCGAGCCAGTCGAGGCTATTAGGTTGGTGCTCGGTGGTGATGTCGATGCTATCGAGGTGGCCGTCATCGATTAGCCATTGCACCGCGTCTTTGATGTATTGCTCGCCTTTGAGACGGTTTTCTGGGGTGGCTCGTGCGCCCATGAGTGTCCAGAGTTTGCAGTTGGCGATGGGGCGATCGCCTTGGTAGGTATCACCCCACCAGCCGCGCTGGCCATCAACGTAGGCGTCGCTGTAGACGCTCATTGTGACGGCGCTTTTTAGCATGCGGTCGGTCTGCAGGTCATTGCCGGTGTAGGCCAAATCAAACTCGGCAAGCCCGGTCATCTGCAGCAATAAATCAAAACCACCGAGATTATCATTCGTTGAGGTGATGGGTTGTGTGCCCAGGCTATACAGTTCGATCTCAGGCAGATCCACCTCATAAGGGGTGGGCTGTGATAGGTCGATCGGGGATTCAAGGTAGTAATCCACCTCGAAGGTATGGCCGGTGTAGTCACCGGCTAAGGTAATTTGATTGGCCGTTCGGCTAATGTCTTGCTGGCTGAGTATCTGACCATTAAACATGACACGCACGGGCATATTGGCAGCGGGTGCTTCGTCAAGAGTCAGTGTGGTAACGCCCTCCTGAACCTCAGGAGGGGTTATCTGACTTCGGGGAATGTATACCGAAGTTGTCATTCTGCTTAGTTGCTCATCGGATAGAAGATAACATCGAGCGTGTCAAAGCTGTCCGGCGCATCAACTAGATGGAGCAGGTTTGGATTTGAACCATCGACGGTGTAGTCGTTACTTGGCTCGATACCCACACCGTTGTACTGCACTTCGTAGTGTGCTGAAGTGTCAACGGTTGATGGGAGAGTGAAGTCAAGGTTGATGCCGTCTTTTGTGCCCACTACGTTGGTGCGAACACGTTCACGACCGCCTTGGCCTGCATCACCCGCTTGTGCCACCACTTCATCCAGCATCAGGCCGGTGTAGTAATAGCCTTCAATCCAGATGCTGTTGCTTTGTGCGGTACCGGCCTCATTGGGACGTCCACCATCCACGAATCGAGCCAATCCTGCGCGTGCAGTAAACACCGGACTGGAGTTATCCAGTGGTGGAATCTCCGTATCGCCATTGGTACCACCGAATAACTTGACGCCAAAAAATGGGCGGTCAGCGGTGGATAACCATCGACTCATCATCTGATTTAAATCATACGAACCCGACGACCAACCAGACTGCCAAGGATCTACAGCAAACCAGGACTCTCGCCCAGGCACGGAGTTATCCAGAGTCAATGCCATGCGTACTCGCTTGACCAAGCCAGTTGCATCGGTTTCACCGAATTGCAAGACAGGTAATGTCTCGGGTAAGGTTTCACCGAATTGTTTGTCGGGGGTCACGTGCGGCGATAAGGGCATGCCCTCTTCGTAGAACTCTTTACCGCCGGATGTATTGGTTTTTGCGTTACCTAACTCCCAGGGGGAATTAAGCTTGACACTTTCAGAAATAGCCATGATTTAACTCCTTACCAGTTGTTAGTGATCGCTTTAACCACGCGGCTACCATTGCGCAAGGTGATGCGAAGGTAGGCCCGGAAGTTAGAACCGAAGGATGAGTTGGTGCCGAAGGTGGCATTCAGGGTGGCGTTGCCACCGCTGTAGCTGATCGAGCCGACCATGCAGCCTTCACCATCTCCAGCCCCTAATGCACCACCAAAAGGTTTGGCACAGTCCCACCAGCCGCCAACACCGGGCAGTTTGATTTCGACATTGACGTCGCCCTCACCCACGGGACTAATACCACCAGTCGTGCCGTGTAGTACCAGTTGGATCGAGCTTTTCGCCACGGCATTTTGCAAGGCTCTCAGGTATTGCTGATCACCGAAGAAAGCTGAGTAGTTTGCGCTATTGGCGGGTTGGTGGCCGGTAAAGTCTAAAACGGGATAGACCAGACCGTGATCATTGTCGACGACAATGAACTGCTGGGCATTACCATTGCTTAGGAGTGCGGTGCTATCCCACTGACCCGTGACGGCAGCGGTGCTGTCATCGGTGTTCCAGGTCAACGGCAAGCGGTATTGCTCATCATCGAAGTGTTCAACCAGTGCGCTTGAACGCTGGCCGAAGGTGGACAGTAGTAGATTGACTGACGGGCTAACCACGACCGCATGCGTGCCAAATGGATCACGGGGACGTCCGGTCAATCGGGCATCCGCATCACATTTGTTCGCCACGCTAAGCGTGATTAACTTTTCAGTGATGGTCATCACATTGTCTTTTTGGGGTGGATTGCTCACACCAGAGACACTGCTATCCGTGGGGGCCACCGTGGTGGTTGGGAAGCCATTACCGTAAAAATCGACTGGATTTAGTACGTAGGTATTCCCAAATAGCTTGTGACCTGCCGTGGTGACTTTGACGGTGTCACCTGATCCCAGATAACGCACACCTGACAGGTGTTTAGGGTTGTTGTTATCGTGAATTTCGACGCTGATTGGATCAAGCGTTGGCGTGATCGTTTCCGTGTCGTAAAACACTTCAAACGGATCGGAGGTTTGCACACCGGTATTTGTGTCCGTATGGCTTAGCTCAATAGTGTTGTAGCCCACCACTAAATCAGCCGGTACCAGGTTCAGTCGTACCACCACTTTTTGGAAGGCTGAGAATCCGTTGTAACGTTCCACGCTGTAGATATCAATCTTGCCATTGGCACTGCGGTACTGGGCAATGCTGCCACCGCCATCGAGTGTCCACACCTGATCTGCTGTGCGATTGGCTTCATCGAAGGCGGCGGCCAGGTCAAAGCTGTCAACCTGAGTGCCATTAATGGCCAATTGCAGGCTGCCTTTATCGCCATCACCGACACCGGATTCCGGACTGGGTGTTTGCAAAATAAAGGAAGCATCTTTGATGATATAGGCAACTTGTGAACCAGCGGGCTTGCTGGCGGCATAAGCGGCCAGGGCATCAGTGGAGAGGTAACCGGTGTATTTTTGAGTCCCTGACAGGATCATTAAGGCGGCGGCTTCGAGTGAGTCCGCGTTTTCAGGGAGTAGCTCATCGTATTTGGCGACGTGTTTTGCGTCGATGAGGTCGTTGTCGTGCGTGATCTGGCGGTCAGCGTCGTAGCGAAGGACTTTTTTGTCAACAACACCTTGGCGATTCTGCCGGATCATATCAAATAATGTACCTAACATTATTGTCTCCTGCGGTTGTGGTTATTCAGATAAAAGAACAGGGCCGAAGCCCTGTTCCCTCTTGCATCACGACTTGGCTTACGCCGCGACGTAGTCGCAGAACGGACGTTCTGTTTCAAAGTCAGGAGAGGCAACGAATGTCACATCCGAACCAGAGACTGTGAAGTCCGTGCCTTCGCGTAGTCGTTGACCACCTAAATACGCCTGAACCGAACCCGCAGCAAACGCTTCAGGCACACTGAAGACTTTGTTGCTGCCATCGATGCTGCCCACCATGTTGATACCGCGCTTGATTTTCGCAGCATCTAACTTGCCATCAACTGCAGTTGTCAGATTTGAGAGGTTGGTTTCGTTGGTCTTGGCTTTACCCATGATTTCAACCAATGCACCGTCAATGTCTGTTGCTGTGTAGTCGGCATGTGCGAACGCGATGTCAGCGGCTGCGCCACTGAAGGCAACATCAGCCAGTGTCACCACACCATTCAGACCCGTGACGGAACCGGAGCTGTTACGCAGGCTGGTTACGCCGTCTTTTGGTGAACGCACCGGCTTCCAATCAGCGGCAACCGTTGGGTCATCACCAAATAAGAAGTAAGACTGTGCATTGTCAGGATCAGGTGTAACACCGTCCGCTTTAAACGGTACAACATCGACAACGTCGCCTCGGTCTGCATCTGTCACGGTTGTTAGGTCTGCTAACGCGGTAACTTCACCTTTGTATTCAGCGATGCCTGCTTGACGAAGTTGGCTTGGTAATACGTAACCGTCAAGACCTAGCGTGGCGATACCACCGGCTGCGGCTTTACTCGCAATGATGTTGGCGATATCTGTTTTATTGATATCAATTTGGTCTACTTGAGCGGCTAATGCCGTGTTTAGTAGTGCGTGACTGATTGTTCCTGCGCGGACTTGCTTTGCCGCATTGATTAGAGTTCCCATTGCCATGAGAGTGTTCTCCTATTTAAGTTTTTTTGATCCGCCGCTGTTCATCCCCATAGCTGCGATTAAGTTGATTAATCACACTGTCTCGGGTGCCAGCATACTCACGCTCCCACTCTCCAGCGGTCTTGCCGCCAACACGCCCCGCCTCATCTGCGTTAAACGCAAAATGATTCGAGTTGATATCAGGCTTTCCGCCCGACTCCATTTGTATGTAAATTGCAATTGCTCGGCTTTTCACCTTAATTGTCTGAGTCATTATTATTTTTCTTTTGATTGCTCTGAGGTGATGAGGTTGTCCGCAATATCACTCAATTGACCCGCCATAAACTCCAATCCATTGCGTTCCAATGATCCTTCCGGATGTGTTTTGGCTTCTTGAGAGGTTTCGATAGCAGCGGCCCTAAATTGTGCAGCCATCATCGACACGGTTAATAAACCATTCGCTCTGATTTGCATGTGGGCCAGGATCTCGACGCCCTTAAGCGCTGCCAACATTCCTGCTTCGGCATTCTCTTCTGGCTTGAGTCGTCGGTGGCCACCTAACCAAGTCGGTAGCCAATATTTAATCGTGGATAGCATTGCGTTCCCTCAATGATGTAGGGAACAGGATAGGCAGGACGATGGGATTTGTAATGGATGAGGGATTAGTACAGAGGTTCAGCTAAGCATTCGAACGATGGTCAGCCCAACAGAATTGTTGGAAGAAAACCAACAGGTAACCTCATACCTCTGATGTAACCGTTAATCAGGGAACTTGGCAGAGCTAGTCAATTAGTAAAGGAAAAATTAGGTGTCTAGAAATAGTATCGTGACTGATGAAGCCTTTTCCCTGAGGATAAAAATAAAACGCTTCACACATGAGGCATGACTGAACCACCTTCATGACTCTTATTAGTACCGCATTCATCACGTTGATGAATTGCCATTCCACCGCAAAGTGCGGTGGTTTCTTATAAAAAAGCCGCTTTGCCACATCAAAACAAAGCGGTTGAATAAAGGTCTCAAGATACACACGCCGAAGGTATCAGAAACGGCATGTCTAGGGTGTTTCTTGATACTGAGACCTTGTCAGTAAGAATAATACAAAGCTCAGTCTTCTAATCGTTTTAATCGCCAAGCGGTCAAATTTTCTTTAGACATGTTGCGTAGACCTTCCGCTTCTTTAGCCAACAACCGCTCACCTACTACCGCAGGCATATGACTGACCATCATTGCCTTATCAAGACCTGTCATTGGTGACTCTGAGGTAAGGGTCGTCTTAGATGCGGTGTGCTTTTGTTTTCCTTTGCCACGTGAGGGTTTAGTTGACTCCGTTTCAACAGGTGTAGGCTCTGTAACAACGGTGGTTGACTTAATTGGAAGCACCCCGCCAAAATAATCACTGACGACGGACGTATTGTAAGCGGCTAAGCCAGTGTTACCAGTTTCATTTAAGGCCCAGTTTAGTTCTTTGTTGGTGTTAAACCATACAATGGACTGAATGGCCGGGTAATTCGATTGAATACTTTGCATCATGTCTGTCGTCCAATCTGATTTACTTTCCAGTGCGTCAGCATCATCACCATCCTGCCCCCAGCTTGGATCGGGCAAATCGTTGGGTTCGGCTGAACTCACTTCGGCCAACATCATCGGCTTATTAGGAACCGCAGACACCATTTTCACGTATTGCTGACTGAAGGTTTCATCAAAGGACTTCCAATGAGTAAACGAATAATTGCTTCCCCAGTTGTATCCATCAAGAGACAACCAATCCACCACGTCATCGCCAGGGTAGTACGCCATAACGTTGTTATAACTGTCTACATCCACGTTATTAGCACACCAGACCCAACCCACCACGTCGTTTAGCCCTGCCTCAGTAAATGCAGCGTGCAAATAGCGCCATGCAGCTTTAAGGTCTTCAGGCTTATTTCCCCAAGGATACCAATTGCCATTAAATTCATGGCCAAAACGGATCAGCACAGACGGCTTATCAGCTTCCGCATACGTACTACGCCAGCTTTTTAAGCCTTCAACCCAGCTTGCAATATAGCTGTCCCACTGCCCTTGGGTAATTTCTGCCAGTACATTGGACTCCGGATCAGCACTGTTATATGGCATCCAAGTAATCATGGGCACTGCGCTTCTGGATACCACATTACTTGCTTGTACAGATAGATTATTCCAGTCAGAACTAAAGCTAGAAAACACGTTAATCGTTGCTGCATTGCGAATAGTATCCGCATTGAACTGATCAATGGTGTTTACATTCCAGCCATCATAATTGACATAGGCACCGACACTAGTATCAGCATGGGAGTAGTTACTGAACATGAAGCATGAAAGTGCAACAGACAGCATTAATTTCTTATTTTTCATTGGATTGTCTCCAGAAAATGCCACGGTGTTACATTGTTAATGGTACACCAATGCAAACCCACGGACATTCGGGGGGGTTATGGTAATAAAAACAATAAAATGAACAGGCATACACTATCTGGGGGAAGATAGCAGCGGGAGCAGTTTGAGGGCTAATCTAAACTGAAATGACTGAACCGTTGATGAACCACTATTATCTTTTTTAATCAGTACGCAGATAAGATGATAGCCAAGTGTCAAACTAACGCTGCTTCGCTGGAAAAATACATGATTCCAGTAGAGAGCTAATAAGCATCTCATGCCCACACCGTATCATTTAGCCAGCAAGGACCAATTTATATTCAACCAGCGGCATAAACTGGTTTTGCTATCATTGATTCTGATCCGCTAATTTATGAGTGATATCCTGAATGGCGGGGCACTTTTCACTCCCGTGGGAACAAAATACACAACACTCTCCAGACCTCTCACGATAATTTTTTCCGCAATGCTTACAAGTAAGAATAAACTCAATCCGTTGCATCGACACAGTGTCCTTACTACCGCAAAGAGGACAGGTCATCTCATTTTCTAGTACAACTCGGCGATGTAATTTACTACTCACTTGTGAATTAGTTCCTTGGTTACTGACGTTAAGCAGTTTAGCCTACAAAACTTGATTAATAATAGCACAGACGGAATAGATATCTCTTTAGAGATAGTCGTCGTGTTAAATAAAATTGCCGGGGCCAGAATTGCACTCAACTCCACGCCTGCCGGAAATTAAAGGTAGGTTAAATAATGCAGTATTTTTAATGCTAGAAAGGTGCTGGGAGGGCCTTGTCGTGCGGGTGTTGAGGGTTTTTAGGGTGCTTTGGGGAAAATGCACCCTAATGCATAGCGTGGATTGGGAGTGGAAAACGCGCAAACGGACTTTCACTCCCGCCCTCGCTAAACTTAATTTCACTCTACTCTAGAGTGATACGGCGCATACTTCTCATGCAAATTTACACCTGACTCATGTTCTTTGAGCATTCGCATTACGATATTGTACTCCTCTGATTCAGATGCCATCTTTTCCCAGGCCAACAGCTCGCGAAGATACTTTTCAATAGTATCAACTAACTTCACCTCCATTTTATCTGCAACCTCCTCGAGGCTTAATCCAGAATCAACCAAATCGCGAGCCTTAATGAGCCGTGCAGTTCTTACAGTTTTACTAGCTAGGTAACTCAGTGTTTTTTTCTGCTCTAACTTTTCCTGAAATGCTGCTACATGCTCGTCCAGAAACTTACGACAAACCTTTGCTTTATTGATGCCTTCTGGGAGTTCGATATCGAACTCTCTAGCAATACTCTCAGCATAATTAACCTGACTATAGGATGCTGGACGCTCAGGGGCTGGAATCGCATAGGAAATACTCTTTGCTACACCTTTAGACTTCCAGTGATCCAGCTCAACAACCTGACCTTCTTCAAAGTTTTCGGCGATTGCTGTAATTACCTCATCTGGAAGTTGCACAGAGAACTCGACACCATTAACTATTAGCCTTCCTATATTACTCATACTTACTCACATCTTGGTTTGATATTCAATAATTATACCATAGAGGCTGAATCGAAGTGTTTTTTTGCCATTAAGCGATGAAGTTTGATCCTGCGCCATCACCTTTTGATAAACCGCTTTTAAAACATCCGAACCTCGATGTTAATTTTTGCCCCTGCAATTGATGCGGCACCAGAGTGGCGTCTTTTCGTAGCCTACGCACTACTCTAATTAGTTAATGGAGTGTTAAATTCAATTTAGGCTCCACAAACAAAGAAGAACAAGAAAACATTCGCCCGAGCAGCTTGCTGCTCATTCTTAGCAAGGAGGTACGACGCAGCAGAGCGCCGACCGCGAAGCGGCATCTCGGCCTCAGTAGCAACTGGTTGCTACACCTTCTAGGTATAAAGAAAGGCATAAAACTAAAGAAAAGACACTTACGCACTTACTCGCTAGACACTTAGTAATATATGGCTTCGAGCAATAATGAAATGCAGGACACTTAAATAATGAAGTGGTAGACACTTAATTCAGTGGTTCCGCAGCTGATGCCAATAAGGGAACTCGTGATCGATGGATTACGTTAATTTATCGCTTCAGAATGGATTTTAAGGCGTTTTAAATGGGTTCGGGTGTGATTGAGTGGGGGATATTTTAAAGGCGGGCACAGGGTAACGGGTCGCTAGGTGAGCGACCTGATGAGGTGATTAGTATGCTGTTCCTGGTGGGGATTCATCAGTGTCGATGAAGTTGAATAGATCGTTGACGTAGCGCTTTACTGTCTTCTTTCCTGCGATGTTAGCAGCTTCCTGACACAGTTCGTCGGTGGCTTCTGCTTTGATCTGTTCCGGGGTCTTAACGTCGCGCTGGGCGTTGTTCTTTTCGCGCTGAGTGAGCTGCTCTGAGGTGCGGTTGAAGGTGAATAGCATGCCGAAGGCTTTCATGAACTTGCGTGTGAACCAGATCGCTGAGGCTTTACCGACGTATTCCCCGTTCTCCAGTTCTTCCCACTGGCGTTTCATTTTGATGATACCCGCTGCTTCTAATAGCTCTAAGTTGCGCTGTAAACGCTTTGGGTGCAGCCCTATTTGTGTGGCTATCGATTGGTTGGTGGCGTAATGAAAGACTTTTTTATTGGCGATATCCGGACTACCAACTCTAAATGAGTGGATATCCATATTTAGAAACAGCCCTTCCAACGTGCAGCATAGACCTTCGCGACCCTCACTGCGGTGCTTGCCTATTTTGCTGTTACTACCCTGTTTTTGGCGCTTCATGGCCTTACGCGCAACGTCGATAAAGGGCAGTACATTGGGATTGTTGTAGTATTGCTTGGCCTTATCGGCTGCTTTGTACTGTGCGTTTGTGCGAAGGCGATTACCGTACTCATCATGATCTTTTTTGCCGATTTTGATGATTATGTCACGGTCAGGTTTGCCTGTGTCTGCTCTGTAAGGACTTCTGGCAATTAATGGCTTTAGGTTAGCAGGCTCGTGAAAGCAGCCGTTGCCGTGCGGCTTAACGAAGTATTTGCGCTTACGGAATGCTTTGTCTTTGACGCTAGTGTGTGACTCGTAGGCTTGCTTTTCGCCGAATGTACGCGTGTTTTTTTGCAGTTTGCGAAACTCGCGAAGCTGCTTACGCTTGAGTAAGCAGCTTTGGCCACAGCGTCGCTTGAACTGTAGCGGCGCTGTGGTTGCTGGGGCTGTCATGGCTGATCGGCCCACTTGTAGCCGTCCAGAAGCATGGTAGCTTCCATCCAGTTAAACGTATTGCCTTTGATCTTTGCTATGAACGCGGCTTCAATAAAGCTCATAATGTGTTCAATAAACAGAGGCCAGACCGCTTTTCTGGTTCGGCTGTTTTTGCTCACGAACTGCTGAAATGCTTTGTCTAGTTGGTGTCTTAGCGCGGGAGTAAATCGGCGCTCTTTGCCAAAAAAGAATTCACCGTCAATTAGTCCCTTTAGAAAACGTTTGCTAGCTGAGATAGCGATTTCATTATCACTTTGAGGCTTTGCCTTTGGGGTTTTCTTGCCGAATTGCTTCATGCCCATCACGCGACCTCCGCAAGATTGACACGGCAATTAAAAAGCGCAGCGCTAAAGTGGCTTGAAGCGCCGCGCGAGTCGCGATCGGGGAGGATCGCTATCCTAAGGGGAAGGAATAAAAAGCCCATGCTTGCCAAAGGGGTGGCAAGCACAGGAGTCGGTGAGATCCATGGCATTGTATCGACCGACTTAACTGTTGAGGTCGACTGCATTAGGCAGCCTCCTCTGAATTGTGTTGCATTTCTAACTGGACTTCCTGAGCGACGGTTAAGCCGAATTCACCCAATGCTGCCAGAATCGGCTGGCTGATGGCTTCGTCCCAGTTGTAGTGCTGAACGAGCGTGTAAAATGCAGTTTTGTTGGCGTATGCATGCAGGTTTCTGCGTATCACAATCGGCCCGGTATTTGGGATGCTGTCCATGACAATCAGACTGGCTTTGATGTTGTTCTTTAGTATCTCGCGCTTGTTTAGCACAGATTCTTTGTCATCTTCATCGCAACGCGACAATTCAACGACTGTAATGAAGCTGGCTATTTCCAAATGCGAGATAAAAAACTCGCCGTCTATGATTGTTGTGTTAAAACCTGCCATGGATCGCGTCTCGTTTTGTTAATCAGATGCCGATTTTGGTCTTACTGCTTCACGGGGAGTAGATCGGCTAACTACTCCCCTTTGGGCTGTATTCTGTTTTGCTGCATCTATTGCTGATGCTTGGCGTTATTTGTTTTTAGCATCTAAATGTTCGTTTGTCAAGGGCCTCAATCTCGCCAGTATTTGTTCCTGTGAGCGCGTTTATTAACAAATGTAAGAGTATGTAAATTACGCCCAGTAGAACTGCTGGGATGAAAAGCATCACAGTTATGACGTTTCTTATTATTTTAAGCATCGTTGCTTTCCTTGCTGCATGCATAGCAAACTGTGGTTTGCTTATCTGGATGAAACAACATATAGCCCTCCGGAGAGCCACAAATACACATATCAACTTCATTCCCTGGTCTACAACTTGAATAAGTAATTCGGATCAATTTTTTGTCTTCTCTGAATCGTTTGAACAGTGACTCCAGTTGTGATTGTTCTTTTGGCTTCATGTACAAGTGTGAATCAACGTAAACATCAATAAGTCCATCGATGTCGCTTAAATATTTATGCAGGTTGCAACCGACTCCCAAGAAACGGAATTGCTTAGCTTGGTAGTCGTTTTCAAAGAACGCTTTTAGGTAGCTTTGGCTTATTTCTGCTTGAGCGATACTCGGTGCGATAAACACTTGAGTCCGCCCTGTCTGCAGTTGCATGAGCCCTGCTTCGATAGCCATTGCGAGAGTCGTTCCATGCTGTCTTTTTACGTAGTAAATACGATCTTCTTGCTCACGCTCGCTGAACATAGCGGCTTGGTGTGGCCATGCCATTGCTTCCCACTTTAAAAAGAGTAGTCCACGTGCTCTGTTTGGCTTCACCACTGGGCTTTTTGCTATGCTGCTCACTTGCTTACCTTTGTATAAAAAACACGCCAAAATTATTAAAAACTCGGTTAGAATCCATTCTGAAAATATTGCTCACTTCCGCGTCTGAAGAACAAAAGCAAGCCATCAAAACCACACCCTTATGTTTCTTGGGTATTTTGAAAGTGAGATTTTCTGAATTCATCACACCTTCTAAATCGATCACTTTAGCTTCGCCTGTTAAACACTCACTCATCACCCATGCCCCTCTTCCGCTTCTCGTCTAGCCTTCTCCGACCGCCAAATAAAAACAGCGGCAAAAAAAACAGCAAGTAAAAACGGCCAATAGTCATTAATAAATTCCATCATGCCGCCACCTCTTCTGCGTTAGGCTTTTCTACGTCGCCTTCCATCTCAGCGGCCAACGCCTTAATCGGCTGAACATGAAAGTAGTCAATCGCCTCATCCAAGGTCACCTGCCCTTCAGAGGCGAAAGCGAGTTTGACCAGAAGCTCATGCTTTGGTGTTCTGGTGTTCCCTTTATTCCTAAATATATGAGACACCAAATACATCAAAGTTGTATTAGCTCGTGCTGCGTACTTTTCTCGCTCAGCTACGGAAAGGCTTTTGTAGTAAGTAATAGGCTCCATAATTCGAATAATAACCTCATTGGTATTTTCAAATCAATATTTTATTAACCAATTAGGGCATTTAACCAATTTGGTTAATGGATTAAGGTTTAAGCATGGATAATGCACAGATTCGGATGGAGAACATTTCTGCCATCCTTGAAAAAAAATTTTCAGGCAAAAAAGTCTCACTTGCGAATGCAATAGGGAAGAATCCTGTTATTGTCCAACACAGAAACTTGGGAGACAAGGTCGCCCGGGAAGTTGAGGACAAGTTAAGCCTACCTCACGGCTGGCTGGATCACTTGCATGGCGAGCACCATGATCTTGAAGATGACCCACACGAAAAAATCAGATTAAAAGCCCAAGCTGGTGAAACACACCCCATTCCAGTGACGGCTAATGCCACTCTGGATCACCAACTTCAGTTAACCATTATCAATAATAATATAGGTAGACTGATGCTTTTATCGACAGACGGCGATGCTTACGCCTTTCAACTCATAGGCCACAACGCCAATCCCCTACTCGACAACCATTGGGGACTCGTGATCGAGCCGAATACACCACTCACACTGAATGAGTACGCCATTCTCTGGTTAAAAGGCGGTGAGGTACTGCTGCGTTTAGTGGTTTTTATCGATGACCAAACTTACCTAGTCAGACACCCGATCACCAATGAGCAACTCAAGCTAGACCGCTTGCAAGTGGAAAAAGCCCAGTACTGCTACGTGGGAATACCGCCGAGCAAGATCAATACCGACCAGATCGATACAAAAAAGCCCGCGGCAAACTAATACCGCAGGCTTTACTGATTTACACCTAAAACTGGGGGAGCCAGTCAAATCTTGCGATGAGGCGGAATAACAATCGACTTATAATGCGTATTTGACAATAACTTCATTAGTAATTCACTCGCGATTAACTGAAGGTAGTTTTCAAAATGCCATTTATGCTCTTCCAAAACAGCCTCATCCTTCAGTTCATCCGGAACTCCACTAAACTGCAGCTCAGCTTGTATTTCACAGTTGAACAAGCACTCTCTCTCCTCACCCTCCGCCTCATCTGAGGGAGTATCTTTAGCATAAGCATCCAACTGGATCTGTGCGGGAATCCTCAGAAGGCCTTCGTCTAATGCTTTTACAATCTCGACAGCATCTGGAAAGCCAATCTTCAGCTCAAAGAATCCTTTCTCAGCCGGGTCACTATGGGCCTCAAATGTAGACTTAGAGACATGGTACCCTTCAAATAACACCTTCTGTAACATTAGTGAGACCTTCCTAAACTAGTTTTTCTAAAATCAAAACCGCTTTCCTGAAAGTCAATCCGAGTGCCCTGCCCAAAGTCAGAGCTGACTGATAACTGTTTGTCAAAATGAATGTGTAGATTCATTTTGTCTGACTTTCTGTGGAGCTTCTCAGTTACTGCTGACTTTACAAACTCGTTTAATGTCACACCCGCATCTAGTGATGCAATGAATGCTTGTCGATGCATCTCCGTGCCGACCCGCACATTAAACGAACCTGACATCGGCTTATCTGGACTTCGTCCTATCTCCTCACATGTTTCAATATAATCATCAACCGCATCAATGAAGGCAGCTTTTAATTCCCTAGCGGAATCAGCCTCATACGTTACTAAATCATTGATACAAACGATCTTGCCGAAAAGCACCTCATCCTCGATGCTAACCTCGACAGTTCCCTGAAACCCTTTGTGCTTCATTAAGTTGCCGCTACTCACACCTAAACTCCTCAAGTTCTTCAAGCTTCTCAATTACTTGATTTATTACATACCTCTTTAACACCTTATCCGGATGCGGCTCGTGTAAATTGATCATGACACTTGGTTCCGCATGAATAAATTTTCGGCGCGACCCTTTGTTTTTATATAATTCGAAGCCATACCCTCCAAGTAATTTCGTTAGTTCATCCCACGTAAAATCTGATGGCCGACTAAACAACCTGGATCTTAATTTATCCATCCTTGACATAGAGAGGCTTTCTCCCTTTGATGATGCAACTATATTTTAGTTGCAAATTATTTGCAAAAAAATTCGACTACCACGAGCGGCAATTCTATCAATATTTAACCAATAATCGCCATATTTATACCGTTAATCAGGCATACCTCAGAAGGCGCAATACTAACTATTAAGCATCTAAGATACATTCCCTCAATCTCAGCAATCTCCTCTTATCCAACGAGGTTATAATTTAATTAACCATAATGGTATTTACATTTAATAACCAATGCGGTTATTATTTACCTGTTCTTTTTTTCAACACACAAAACAGGTCCCAAAATGTCACTCAATTTACTCCGGGAAAATCTACAACAAGCCGCGTATGAATACGTGCAAGCTCACACCCAAGAAATGCTTCAAGAGCCACTGGACGGCGTTGACTGCCCTGCTGAGCTGAAACAGCCGCTCGACCAGTTGCTCAAGGATTCGCTTTACGACGGTGCACTTGATGCACTGATGAGTGCTCAGTTGATTCGCGGGAACCAGTCCCAAGCGGCAAAAGTACTCGGAATTAATCGCGCTACCTTGCGTGGAAGGCTATTTCGTTCGGGTCTCTTGCTGCAGCGTCGTCAACGTTCTGAGGCTGAGCAGGCGGCCTTTGAAGCGCGTGGTGGTAAACCCTGTGAAGCAAAGCGCCAAGGTAAGTTACCAGCTAAGGAGGCTGCGTGATGCCTTCCTTGAGCATAATTGGCGAAAACGGCATCACAGTGACCGATGTCACATACCGCAGAACTATGGGGCTGAATGCAGCATTCCTCACCTGCGACGATAAGGGCCGCAATAAATACTACTGGGGATTCTGTAAGAAAGAAGACGACTCAGTAGCGCTCAAGACCATCCTTAGCAAAGGTGCAAAATGGCGAGGAAAAGACGACGACGGGAATATCTTGCTTTAGTCGCGAACACCACTAGTCCGCTTCAAGAGATTAACTATGAAATTAGATACTTTTACCGCCGTAACACTGACCGCAATCATTGGGGTATCTGCTGCCCTGCTTTCTACTGTTTTAGAGGCTAAGGATCATGAGCGTTATATGCATCACTGCTCAACTAATCGCCTTGAGCCTACTGTCGTTTTCAATGGAGGCATGCCCTTAACTAAGCCGATTGTGGCGGTTCAGACAAGGCGTTTTTGGCCGGGTGTTAATCCAAATATCGAGCATGAAGCGATTGGTGGGAAGCGCTTTTTTCAATCGAAATTTATGAAGAATGGAGAGTTGAAGCAGTGCTTTTTCAGGAATAAGTATTGGACTACTAAGAAATAAAAAAGGCGACTTATAAAAGCCGCCCTTCCAAACCAACCAAGATCCGGCAACCCTTCAAAAAACCGCCGGATCACTGATCAGAAGTGAGTATACACATGAAAATAGGAAAACACATAGTTGTCGGTAACGGAAAAGGCGGCGTTGGTAAATCCACCGTATCCGTAGCCACCTCCACTCATTACAAAATGCGCATCTATGGAAATGATCCATGGAGCCCGATGGCTAAATACCTCAACAACAATCCGTTCATCGGTGAAAAGTTGAGTATCTTCAAAAAGGTCGGCCTAAACGAGCAAATGCCCCAATCCGCAGCCCCTAAGATTTATGACACGGGCGGATGGGCGGATGACAGAATGATTCCGATTATACGCAGCGCCTCTCTTCTTATTGTTCCAACACTTCCAGAGCTTATAGACCTGGATACCACAATCAGATTCCTCAAGAAATATTCTAAGCTGACTGACAGAATCATCATCGTCGTAAACAAAGCCACGCCAAAGGAGTTTGGCCTTGTGCAGCAACATCTTGAAGCACACGGGTTTACCTACCCCATGTTAAGACTGCCGCAATCGAAGCTGTTTTCCCGAGTACTCAACCAAGGCGAGCCAATACAAAGTCAAATGAGTAAAGGCGCAGCAGCTTGGATATTCAGAAATCACTATAAGAAATTCCAAGAACTAATCTCAATGATTGATAGCTATCAAGTAGAGGCCGCGTAATGGAGACGTGGGGCGATTGGGAAGATGAAGATGAGGTTGTCACACCCGCTAAGCCAGTAAAGCCAGTCACCTCTACCAAGGCAGCACCCAAACCTAAGCGGCCACAGAAAAAGGCCGCCCCTGCTAAATCGGATATGAACACAAAACTCACTATCCGATTTAGTGACCAGCAGCTGCAATCTATAAAAGATCAACTGGCCCGATCAGCCACTCTATCAACTGAACTAAGGCTAATCATCTTAGATCACTTCGGCATTAGCGAGTAGTAACCATGTTAGACCTGACACCACAAGACGAAACTCAAATAGCTGGATTTGTAGGCGTAGCATCATTACCCAGCGGATTCAAAACAGCAATGAAGATACCAACCTTGCGCAGGGATAAAGAACTCCTTGCAGCGCAGGTTGAACTCATGCTGCTGATGATAAAAAAATCAATGGAGTCTCACTAATGACTAACTTCATCAAGCACTTTAAGCAATTAGTAACCGTGAAAAATACAATCACGCTGTTACTAGTTTCCATGATTCTAAACAACCTAAGCCACCTTAGTCACGCCAGTAAAAATGACAGTGACAAAGGCAGCCCAAGCCAGCAAAGCATCATAAGCGCGATAGCCGATGGAATAGAAATGGAAGGTGAAACACGCCTTCCCGATCAAACCATCGTGCAATGCATACCAGGCAACAAATGGGTGTGCACCGGTATCAAAACCGCATCAGGCGCAGAATACTCCGCGACCGTAGAAATAGAACACATAGCTGGTCAAACCATCATTCTACCTGCTGAGCTAACCATCACTAAAGAACCACCCTACAAGGAGCTAGAGATACTATGAGCGCTCAAGTAATCCAACCACCACAATCAATCCAAAACCACTCATGGTTAGGTGAAAGAATGATAGACCTAGTCACACTAGGTTTTCTCGCTGCTAACGGCTACCACGGTGCAACCGCGCTTTATAATAAATACTACAACCCTGCCCTTGATAACTGGATACAAGCCTCATTTGCCGGGGGCGTTGGTGTACTCATCTCATTCTTCGAAATGTTCATTGCTGTACTCCTGATTAAATCAGTCCGTCAAAAAGACCACCCGATAATGATACTGGTATGGGTATTTGTATTCTCTGCCACCGTCGTCATGGCTACTCAGCTTGGCACCATGAGCCAAGGCGGAACCTCCGAGCAAAAACAAAACGCACAGCAAAGCAATCAGTCTCAAATGAATGCGATTGAATCTGACAAGCTTGCTGCACTGGATAGAAAGAAACAGTTATACCACCACGCCAACACCTGCACTAACTGCGACCCAGTGGCGATCAAGCTATCTGCTGATCGTCAGTACAACAATAAAATATCAGCTCTTGATAAGCAGACATCAGAACTCATCAATAAGCGCCCTCTCAGCCAATCAACCGGCTTTGAAGACGTTATCGACAAACAAGAACTAAACCTCCTTCTCGCTTTTTTCTGCTCTATTGGTGGCGCAACAATGGTCGTCTACAAACAACTATACAAACGCAGTTACATGCGAACCGTTGAAGTAGGTCTTGAGAACAAAAGAAACCTAGACTGGGAAGTCTCTAAAGAAAACTTTCAGGCGGAAACAATGGTTGTTAATCCTCTTAAAGGATTTTCCACTCTTGGATTCTTAGGGATGGTTAAACCCGACCAACTGCGAACAGCTGACAAGTCTGGCAAGTCTGGCAAGTCCGGCAAGTCCGGCAAGTCCGGCAAGTCCGGCAAGTCCGGCAAGTCCGGCAAGTCCGGCAAGTCCGACACGTCCGGCAAGTCCGACACGTCCGACACGTCCGACACGTCCGGCACGTCCGGCAGGTCCGACGCACGAGCAGCGCAGCAATATTGGGCAGAGACAAGGCCTGCGGACGATGGAGAATTGGAATTTGAATGCCCATCTTGCTCAACAACCTTAGCAATTGACCTAGACAACCAAATAAAATCCTCTAAGGCAAAAAACAAGGTTAAATGCCCTAACTGCAAAGCTATCGTTGATGTCAATCCGTCGAACAGACCTACCCCACAGCCAAGCACAGTAGGCACCCCACTCTATAACGACCACTGGCTAGTCACCACTCAGCCTCTTAACGTAAACACATGGGATGACGTGCCCTACTTTTTCGCCGACAAACCTTACAATAACCAGCCCGACCTTGGTCAAGAATACACTCGCTTTGCAATTACCTCACCTGACAAAAAACAAGTGCTATTTGATGGCCAATGGGATAGTAAATACGATTTAGATTTGTGTCTAAAGCGCCAAGACGACGGCCCATTAAGCCTTCAAAGAAAGGCATTCCTTGCAGCTATCGAAGAACACAAGAAACTAGCGGGAATCTCCGTGTTCCCAGCGTGTTCCGACGTGTTCCCTGTTGAAAATCAACAACATGCACACCATGGGAACACGCAGGGAACACCACGGGAACACGCCGGAACACCTACGCAACCGCTCAGTATCCCGCCTACTTACGTCACTAAAACAGCAAAACCAGAGGACTTAACCACCCACTTTTCACACGTCGCTGAGATAAGCGGAACCGAGGCTCAAATGGAGGCGATTGGTTTGGTGATCGATCAATTATCGCAAAACCCAGAATACTCCGGCGCATCATTTAGCATCACCAAAGCTAAAGAGAAGGCACAAGTAAGGCATGAAGAGGTAAAGCCTGTATTTGAGCAAAAGAAACTCGAAGGAAAGCTTAGTCAATCCGGAACACGCAGCCCATACAAAATCATTTACACAGGGA
The DNA here is from genome assembly GCA_937139475.1 of uncultured Gammaproteobacteria bacterium. GTDB lineage: Bacteria > Pseudomonadota > Gammaproteobacteria > Enterobacterales > Psychrobiaceae > Psychrobium. The sequence goes on from CAKZQF010000206.1 coordinate 31,677, forward strand.
ATTAACACAATGGATTTTTTTAATCAGGATGTGATTGAGGTGTTTAAGGGCCTTATTTTGATCGTAGTCGGACTGGGCTTTTTAGCCTTGTTCGGCTTTACGATTGCGGCGTTGGTTAAGTCGGATAATAGTAAGAATGAGAGAGGGTAAGTGATGATTAGTAAAACTAGCGCAACAATATTGAAAGCAGCATTAAACGAGAAAAAGCAGCAAGTGTTGGCCCTCGAAGAAAAAGCTGACTACTCACCAGACCATCAAGCCCTACACGATCTACGGTGCAGGACTGCACATCAAGAAGGGCGATATATCGGTGCAAAAGACGGTGGCAACAAATCGAGTATCGCCGAGGAAAAAAGAAAGTGGGGGACACTCAAGTTTGCACTAAGAGCTCAGGAGAAATTTTATAAGGAGTGGTTAGATTTTGACTTCGATAAACATGATGCTGCTGTTGACGCAATTGAAGCTGAGATACGGGAGATCCAGCGAGATTTAGGGCCATATAAAGTTCGAGAATTTATTAAGGGAGCTGCCTGATGATTAGCAATGTTTACAGAGTACCCGTCTCAGAATGGCGTCGTAAGTACTATGCTTCCACCAAAGGAATACCCTCAGTCGCTGCTATAAGGCAAAGTATCGACAATAATGAAGTACCTGGTAATTCAATCGCTGGGAAATACCACGTGACTTGCGATCATAAGTACGAACCGCTTTGGCATTTACTTGACGAAGCTGGTGCAAAAAAGCCACAGGTTAAGGTAAAAAGCGCATTGGCAGCGAAGATATTACAGGAAGAAGGTTACGCATAATGGTTCCCAGTAAGCGGTCACGCAAAAATCAAGATCTCAATGGCACTAACATCACCCCCATCATCAGAAAAAAAGGCTGCGAGGACGAGCACTACGCTTATTACTACAAAAAGCCTGATGGCAAGATGGTGTTTTTAAGTAAGGACAGGGCCGAGTCTATCGAAGCCGCGATTGATCTAAATCGCGTGTTCCGTGACTCTGCGAGTATTGTTGACCGCATTACCAATGCTCAGCGTAAACCTACTGTACCGCTTGATAATATTAATAATCTCATTGATGAGTTTGAGCGCGAATTCATTCCAGAAAAGAAGTACTCCCGAAAAACACTCGAAGGGAAGTTGTTATTGCTGCGAAAGCATCGAGAAGTGTTTGGCGATGAATCAACAAGCGAGATAACGACACGAACCATTGTTCTGTTCCTAAATACATTGAGCACCGACCCTTATATTAAACACCGCGTTATACTGAAAGACTTGTTCACTTTTGCGATCCATCAAGGTTACCGGGAAACTAACCCTGTACTTGTCACCATGGCAAAAGCTGCGCCAAAGCGGAAGCGCAAGAAGCACACACTGGAAGGTTGGAACATGATTCGTGTTCATGCGCCTGAATGGCTTCAACGAGCTATGGATATCGCACTGCTTTCACTTCAGCGTCGTTCTGATCTTGTGTCGATTCATCGCAACCAGGTGGACCTTAATCAAGGGACTATCAAAATTCTGCAGGAGAAAACACGGAACTATAAAAAACCAGTTTATATCGAGATAACAATGGGGAATGAGCTGAGTGATGCGGTAAAACGATGCTATAAAACAGGGATACCATGCCCCTTTTTGATTCACTACAAACCATTAAAGATGTCACGAGCGGATCAGGATGCTAAGGAACATCCTTTTTCTGTTACGTCGAGCCATTTAAGTAAGACGTTTAGTAAGGTACGGGATGAATGCGGTGCTTACGATCACATCCCCAAAGGAATCAGACCAAGCTTTCATGATGCGCGTGGGTTAGGTGCTTATTTGTATGAGAAAGCGGGGTTTCCTTCTGAGTACATTCAATCGCTCACCGGGCATGCTTCAAAGGAGATGTTGGATCATTATATTGAAGGGCATGAAGCGCCTGTTCCAGTGCGAGTTTCTGCTGAGCTATCTGTAAATTCCACTAATATACAAAATAATAAATAACAAACACGTAACAAATACATAACAAGCTTGAATTACAGGCACAAAAAAGCCGCTCGAAAGCGGCTCTAAGTATCTGTTTTACCAGTATTAAATACTGGTAGGCACGAGTGGATTCGAACCACCGACCCCTACCATGTCAAAATAAATACTAAGTAGAACCAAACCACTGAAACATAAAAGAATAATGCTAATCACATGTAATTAAAAATACTATATTACGACTATATTTATCAAAAGCTTACGACTCTAAATTAACAGCTTTTACAATCATAATGGCTAATTAATCTCACACCTGAGCTCGGCTCTTTGGCAAAAAAACGCTATCTGAATTTTTGGTTCGTATCTTATGTGACCACCCGGTTACGTTGATTTTAACCTGGTCACCTTCAATGCTTTTTATTGTTCCTGTTAGCATTTTGTGAGCTCTTCCAGTTACTGGAAATGCGACCAGATCCCCGACCTTAAATTCGCCATTTTCGTTTGTGAATTGTTTTTGCATGTTACTTGTCTCCTTTGCCAGCTTCAAATCCTGCGTTGTACGCTTCTTCCAGTGCTCTCTGCATCCCAATCACCGAAACTTCATGAAAATCTAAGCTGCTTCTTCCGCGCTCTTCTAATGTCTCAATGAAGAAGTGTTTCTTAGCGATGCTTTCAATTAGCTTGCTGATTTTCTTGTTAAGTTTCATGTCGTTATCTCGTTTAGTTGATAAGTACACAATAGCTCTGAAAGCAGCACACAGCCAGTCTTATCCGCACAAATCAGAAACAAACAAAGCCCTAATAAATAGGGCTTTATCTGGCTTTATTAAGTTACTTTCTTAATAGTTTTTTATGATCAACTCACTCACTTTTTTCGGTCCACGGTTACCCGTTGAATAAGTCGTATCTGCATTTGAAATATCGAAATTTTTGAAAATTTCGCGTACTTCCGGTTTGTCATTCAGTGACAGCAGAAACTTCCCTTTGATTGTAGCCAACTGATCTGCCAGTGCCTGGAAGTCTTCTTTCCCAAACATATCCTTGCCGTAGTCGTTCTCACAGTCGTAGTACGGGGGATCGATATAGAAAAAAGTATGTAGACGGTCGTAACGCTTAATACAATCCTGATAGTTTTGGTTCTCAACCATCACCCGGGCCAAACGCAGATGTGTTTCGCTGAGTTCCTCCTCGATGCGCAGTAGGTTGATCCGTGGCTTGGCCGTCGTCGCAGTACCAAATGTGCGACCGTTGACTTTTCCACCAAATGACATCTTCTGCAGGTAATAAAACTGAGCAGCGCGCTGGATATCCGTTAGTGCTTCCGGAGGTAGTGAATTCAGTCGTTCCCATTCTTCACGAGATACGATCTGGAACTTAAACTGCCGGGTGAACTCTTCGAGGTGATTCTGCAGTACTCGGTAGAGGTTGGCCACGTCGCGACTGTAGTCATTGATCACTTCCACTTTGGATTCTGGCTTGCGGAACAATACCCAGGCGGCACCGGCGAATACTTCAACGTAACAGGTGTGACCTGGAATTTCAGAGATGATGCGTTTAGCGAGTCGGGACTTTCCACCCAGCCATCCGGCAAGTGGTGGGCGTGTATTGGTAGGCACGTTGTGCCGTGTATCGTTTTTCTTAGACATACTTATCCTTTAGTCGGCTTTTAATTGCCGATCTTGTTACAAAAAAATAAGCTCTTTCTCGCGGTGATCATCGCGTGAGAGCTTCGGTTGATGTAGGTAGGTCAAGTCTATCTACTAAAACGCCTGCAGGTGCTATAACACCAGCAGGCGCTCTCATTTTTCAGAGCTGTACGTGCATCAAATGTCTTTCACAGTAGCTTAGTACTGTTTCATGCACGTAGAGCGCCAATCTTTGGATCTATTTCGTTTCACCATCGATCTGGAAGTGACAACCATCTCTAACAGCCCAGCCACCACCCCAGGTGATTCGCGCATTGTGGATCTTAGCTGCTGCTTGCATGGCATCATTGATTTGCTCGTAGTATTCCCAGTCCCAGCTACCGTCAGGTGTTGGCAGTGCCATCACGTCACAGGCGTGTCCTAGTTTTGATACGGGGTCCACTTGGTGCTTACTGGTTTTCACCCAGCTACGGCCATCGGCGAGTAGTTCGGCTTGTCGTTCTAGTGAGCGGACGCCTTCGGTGACTTTGAAGTCGACTACAGACAAGCTCATGGCGGTTTCGACAACTTGGGTGAGTAAAGGATGAACGTCTTTCATTTTCTGGCGGCTTTTATCGCTCATCATGAATCCGCTGTTGTTGGCAACGGAAACGTGCTGATAACGGGCTTGTGGGCCACGGTTGCCAAATTCATTCGCTCGCTGCTGCAGAGAGCTGACGTCAATCGGGCGATCTAGCATTTCTTTTTGCTGTTGGTTTTGGATACGAAGCTCACTGAGTTCTTGCTGTACTTTTTGCCACTCAGTTTGCTCCTGGTCTTTTTGAGCGGTGAGTTTATCCAGGGAATTTTCCAGACCAAAGAATTCCGTTTGTTTGGCTTTTTTGTCTTGTGCTGAGAGCATCAGCCCGGCGGCACCTACCGCCAGCGAAACGACTTGAGTGGCCATGTCGGCACTGATCGTGCCTTTGGCAACGAGCACGCCTGATCCCCAGGTGAGTGCGTGACGAACCAGTGACATTCCCATGCCATTTTTTAGAAAATCAAACATAAACATTCTCCCGCGCTGCTCGCGCTATTTTTATTGGGGCTTTTCGGTCGAAATTGACGAGACCATTGGTTTCTAGGTTCATCGTTGTGCAATTGGTGGCATCTGACCAGCTGCAGCCGTGTTCGGGGTGTACGTCAGGAATCTGGAAGTTGTAGATGCCGCAGTTGACGGTTTTGTGATCGGACAAAAAGCCTTGGCGTTCATCGTCTTCCCAGCGGTGACCTGTGCGGTAGTAACGGACGTTGTAGGCTTTGCAGTTTTGCAGGATTAAGCCGTCTTTGTGGTACATCATGCCGATATCGGGATGGTAGACCTCATAAGGAAAGGTGGTGATCAGGCTGACGAAGTCGGCCATATAGATTTCGTTGTCATGGTTGCACAGGTTGAAGCCGTCACCGGAGGCGAGTTCGGCGAATAACTTGCCCAGCTTGTTGTTCATTCCCGTGGATAGATAAGGGATGTGGACGCGCTGGTTGATGGATTGACCGATGGTGTTGTTGTTACCGGTGACGAGCAGGCCGCTGGCGACTTGCTTGTTCCAGGTCTCGCGGGTGTCTTCGTCGTTGGCGTTGCCTTGGATGATGATTTTGCCGACTTCGCAGTCTGAGCCTCGCAATTCACAAAGAAAGTTATCTTTCCCAGCGAAATTATCGGGTTGATTGATAATTAATGTGCCGATACGCAGGCCGCTACTTTTGATGAGGGTGTTTTCTTTCACCACGATCTGGTCAAATTGACGGGCCTGTGCGGTTGATCCTTTAGGGATGTCGATAATGTTACGTGTCACAGTCATACGATAATCCTCGCAAAACCAGCACTGAAGTTACTACCCGTCCCTGCCGCGCTGTGCCATAAGGCTTGGTTACCAGTCGCTATTTTTATTTGTGTTGTGGTTAAGTCTTCAATGGTGGTGCCAAAAAAACCACTATTCACGCTATTAAAAATCATTGAATTTCCCACGACGACTTTGCCAGCCGTCGATTTCAATAAAAGCCGAGCAGACAGTGGTACTTCGCCCAGATTATGGGTTTTTGTATAGGTTTGACCCAAGCCTACAGAGAACCAGCCAGAATCCCATTTCACGCTTGAAGCCGCCTGGTTCCATGCCAATCTCTCAGCATCCGTGACAAACCGATGACTCGCATCTTGGTTTATGTCACTCGCAGCGTGACTGTGGCTACCATTGGCTTTGCTATTCCAGGTACTAATCAGTGCATCTGTCACAAAGCGCTTACTGGCATTCTCAAGGATCATGCTTGCAGGATGTGAGGAAGGATGTGTATAGGCTGTCCCTCCCGAGCTGGGCGGCGTGTAGCTATTAAAGGCTTTTGTCACAAACGCATTAAGATGTTGTTCAATGGCAGCCGTGAGCTGGTGGTTGTTCGACTTGCTTAGTACGATACCGCGTGACTCAATATAGTGTGTGAACTCTTCTTGTATTGCGTTAAACCAGGCGGCAGTGGCTGCTGTTGGCTGAACACCCGTTAGTGGGTTGCCTGCTACCCATTCGCCATTTTCACCAGCGTTTGTACTATCTATCTTATGCATATAAACACCTGTGATTTTTTATATAAATGTTGGCGGGTTTGGCCAGAATTCGGAGTTACGCTGTAACAAGCCTTGTGTGTCAGCAGGCCAGTTAGGGAAAGATTGAATCTCTTCGTTGCTAAAGCTCCAGTGACACACTAAACGGTAAGCATGAATTGGTAATTCGTAGAGGTCAGACTCACAGTTCATGCCATTCACAACTATGGTTCTGTCAATTGAGTAGCTTTCTGCTATTAGCTCGTCATTAGCTTTGGCTGAGCCTGCTTGCGTCTTGTCAACGTGTAGTGTGACGGCTTGCTCATCTTCACCCAGATGCATGGTGTCAACGGCAATCACTCGCTCTACGGAGAGTGATCTATCTCGAAACATATAATGCGTGTGTGATTGCTTGTAGCGGTCCAGGTAATCATATACGGCTTGGGGTACTGCACTGACATCATCCACCGTGAAAACGATGATGTATCTAATGGTTTCTTCTAGCATGTAATCGGTGCAAGCTGACTCACAGGTAAATGGCAATAAGCCATCTGTTACTGTTGCTGACAGGTTGAATTGATCCATCATCAAACGTTCATAATCTGGCGCACTCCAGCCAGACAGTTCACCAGCAAATCGAGTAATTCCGTAGCCAACTAAGCTGCAAAAGTACGCATGCACACGGGCCAACTCATCCGCCCACGCTGCCAATAAATGACGACCCGCACTAACTGGAGACCATTGCCAGGCATACCCTGGCGGTAGTAGTTGCATCAGCTGCCTTAAATAACTTGCATTGTCTTTTTCACAACTCACAGCCACTGAATATCTCCCAATGTCAGGATTTGATGTTCATTGGCAGTTACTTTTGACATCGGTTCTAACAACGTATACTGATCGGTATACAGCAGCAGGATGCGTTCAATTTCTTCTGGCCATAACTGAGCTTTAAACTTGGCTCGACTGTTAAGGAGCGTTGTAATATCCACAGTGATTGCTTCTTGTGTGTCTTCGTCAACATCCGCAATACGAATATCAACCTCTCTTCTTAACACTTGCACCAACATCACCGTGCAGCCTTGGTTTTTTGTTTTATCCAATTTGCTCTGTGCATCCGTCAGTATCTGGTCGGATATCAGTGGCTGCTTTGAGTGACCCAGCACTCGAATGGTAATCACCCCCAACGCTGGATAATTGCCAAAGCATTTGGCATCCAAAATATCGGCGTGAGCAGCTTTGGCCCACGCTTCATAATCATCCGCATCCCCTATTTTTTGGCGTTCAGCTAAACGTTCGGTGACTCTCAGTCGCCAAGTTGTCAGCAACTCTTCTTCAGCGCCGCCTTCAAAGGGTTCAACAATGCTGACCGTCATTGCGACACCGCTAATAGGTGATTCCAATTGTAAGGCGTCTAGCGTGGTAAGGTTGCCATAGCTACCAGCGGTTACTGCGGTGACAGAAATAGTTTCACCACAGGCACCATCTTGGTCGGTGATATAAATGTCACCGGTATCAGGATGTCTCAAGCGGGTACCAGCGACAATAAGCTCTGTCCCCCCTATAAATTGCACGCCACCCACGGCGTGAGTTGCAGCATTGCGTGGTACATCCAAATGCGTCGCCCATGTCTGTAGCCACGATTCAGAACAGGTCATGGGGTCAAGCTGTTCAATGATCCACTGACCAAAACCATACAGAGAGCTAATGGCTCCGCTCATAACCGTAGTCAGCACGCCCAATACTGATTTTGCAGGACGTGATTGCGCTGCGGGTAGCCGATAGTCTAAATCGGCAGTCATGCGTTGGCGTATTTCGTTGAGTGATGGTGTGTGTTGCGTCATTGCCCTAGCCAGATCCCGTATTGTCCGTGTTTGTCCGAGGCGTATTTGCCCGGCGCATTTAAACTTTCTCTATAAATAACGAATAGCTTTCGCTCTTTCAAACAGCGGTGATTAGTACAGCGCATGTACTTCTTAACCAGGCTAGAGCGATACCGAATATGCGTAATGGTGTTCATTTTTGAGTGGCAGCTTGGGCAGCGATACGGCTTTTCGACGACTTTTCGACTGGCCTCTTCTTCAGCGACCATTTCCCACGAAAAGCCGCAGTAAACGTTTTCGCATTGGTACAACAGACTACTGCTGTCAATGTCGCCGTGAGCTTTGGATTTACTCCCGCAATGTGGGCATTTGAAAGACCAGCGGGTGAAGCGTACTTTTTCCGTCATTCATAACTTCTATTGTTTATGATGAATTTATACTATCACTGCAAGTTATGAATAAACAATAATTAATAACTCACAGTTATAATGGTCTTGAAAAACCTACCGATTCGTTACCCATGTGTACTCATGTGGGCCTTCACTGACTCTCCGGACACCACCACATCATCCGCTTGGATATCGGGAGCTGTTAAGGTGCCTGTAATATCAACATCCCCAGTGAAAGCTGCCGAGGGTGTATCCACAGTGACTTTCATGGATGAACGAACCAGAATGCCATCACGACGGATATGCACCGTCTGCCCTTGATCGTCATGCAGGGAACTTTCGCCTTTTTCCAAGGTAGGCTGGTGACGCGGATCACTGACTTGGATGACAATGCCACCGGACTTATCGCCGCGTAGGAAAACAACCAGTGGTTCTGCGCCTTCCAAAGGGACTGAGGCATGGCCGTATGGTAGGTGATGCGGTAATTTGTCACGCAACTCCCCTTCTAATAGTTCGACTTGGCAATATTGAGTTGTACCCGGATCGATGCGACGAAGCACACCCACACCAATCAAGCTATTGATACGGTTGGAGAGCGGTTCTAGTAAACGTTTGATTTGATCTAGCATGTTATGGGCTCAGGTGACGTGCAAGAATGAGGTTGATCGCGGCGATATCGTCTTCGCTGACGCCTACCCACTCACGAGCGGCATATTTGGCATCGCTCATTTTGCCAAATCGGTTCATGATCCTGTCATGGAGTCCGAGATTATGGATTCTGGCTCGTTTGCCAAAGCCTCCGGCGTAACCCACTTCAAAGCCTGCAGAGTGGTAGCGGGTCAGTAAACGATTGGGCCTCGCAAAGCCTTGTAGCATTTTTCGGTTTTCATCACGTCGGATGCGTGGGGTGAAAGATTTGTTGTTGATGTCCTGCTGTTGACGCAGGCGCCTGACCATTGAGCGACGTAAATAACGTGCAATTTCTTTTTGTGCGAATGTTTGGCTTTCGGGTGAGAGCGCTTTAAATAGTGGAGATAAACCGTTTAGGTTCATGCTTCAGCGATATCCTGAAGATTGACCAAGCCTCTGAATACTGGCAGTGGCTCAGGTGGCATTTCTTGCTTCAGTTCGAAGTCATTGCCATCGATGTTCAAGACTAAGCGCTTAGGATCCTCAATGGCCTCTGCAGTGGCTTTGATCAGATCATATTTTTCAGTGACCTGAATCACGGTGGCCACATTGTATTCATTGCTGTCGAGTGGGTCGGTTTCGATAGTCCCTAGCTCTGCACTCATACAATGAGTTGGCCATAGCTCCTGCAGGATGATTTCTAGGATTAGTGACAGCAGGTGTAATTCATTGCTGAAGTCTTTGATAAACAACGCGGCGTCGTATTTCATAATCAGTGCATGGTCTTCAGTATCTGGCTCGTAATACGGTTTACCATTGGCGATATGAATAGACAGTTGATCACGTTTGACCAAACCGGATTCGACGAGTTTGTTCTGCAGAAGATTGAGACGGATCAATCGAGTTCTCCTCTGGCTTTTTTAACTTCCAAACGATAGTGGAGTGTTTTAAAGATAGCGGTCAGTAACAGTCCACCAATACCCGACACAGCAGCAATAATAATGGCGATCAGCTGCCACTCTTGAAGGGTATATCCCAGCATGACCGTCACTTCGATAGAGCCTGCGGTACCCACTGCAGTTGCTGCACCGATGGCTGTTGCTGCTTTTGCCAGTGGCAATCCAATGTGATCCATTTTATTCACCGTTGTCATGCCCGTTTCTCGTGAGATTGTCGAGTGGACTGTTGTTATTCTTTTTGGTGGTAATGCGGCGCACGCGTATGTGCCCGCGGCCTAGTAGTTTGCGCAGTGCACGACTTGATTCAGCGCTGTAGTGCATGGCTTTGTCTTCGCGTTCGTCAGCTTCCTGATCGCCCTTTTGCGAGAGATCGTAGTCTAGCTTTGCGCGGATGACATCGGCTTTGACACCGTAGCTGACGGCCTGCAGGTAGCATATTTCATGGACAGATCGTTCACCCAAGGTATCGGCAGGGACTTCACTGAGTGCTTGATAACCTTTGCGTTGCTGTTGGCAGACCCATTTGTTCAGGTCGTCATTGATTCGCATCAGGTTGCTTTCGACGATGCGGATTAGCTCGGCTGCCTCGGTGCGGTCGTTAATATTGTATTGCTGACGTAGATCCGTTACGGAGATATCCGGAAAGAAGCCGTTATTGCCAACGAGGGTGTCGTTGTTGCTGGTCGGATGGGGAACAATCGCAACCATGACATCACCTGAATTTAGAAAGCAGGCCAGCACAGACCAGCAATAGAACCAGGACAAGCGCAAGGCTTCTCCCCTGCTGACTGTGCGGCTGCTTGCGGGGTTGAGTCGGGATAAAAAGGATCGACCGGGAATGATCCTGGTCGATCAAAGGGGCTTCTCTGTGGAAGCTTGGGCTAACAGTTGGCGGCATCATTTGGTACCGCCTTGTGCGTTGAGCTGCTTTTCTAATCGGTTGATGATGCGAGTGACGCGGCATCGGGGATAAACCCGAATCGCTTCCTGGTATAAGTCCAAGGCAGCTTGCAGGTTTCCAGAGGATTCTTCGTTGGTTGCAGTGGCTTTTAGCAGGTCAGCTCTAATTTCGTCTATCAGATCCCAGTGCTTAGACTTAACGTGGATGTCCTGAATCCAGTTAGCTGGTTTTCTTGCTTTTTGCCATTTCAGCGCTAATCGAGCCATATCTCCCACAAAGGCATTGCGAATATCCCTGCGGAAGCCTTCAGGTGAGTCGATGCCATGCTTAATAGCAAAAATACCCAACGTCATAGCCCAGTCGACCTGCTCCACATCGATGGCCCAGATCATGTTTCTGAAGATGATCTCGGGTGTGGTGGCTTTGTCTTGTTTGATGAGGTTTTCGAGGTATTCGGTGTAACGACCCAGCAACTCGTCACGCTTTAACACGTCACGGGTTGCGTGGCTTTGAATGCGCTGGAGCCGGTTCATATCCGCATCTAAGGCGGCGAGCATCAGTCGGTCTTTGTTAGACAAGGACACACCGCTCTGTTGGCGTGACACCGCTTGCGATGCGGTAACACCGGAAGGCGTAGCAGCACTCACAGGACGGCGGCCCTGGCAAACGCGTGACTTATGACGATTAATGAACCGGTCAGCGTTACTCATGGCTTAGCCTGCTGGATCTTCAGGTTGAGCAGGGTCTTCTGATTCTGCAGGTTCTGCAGCACCGGAACCTGCAGCGATGCTGTCAGGGCGCAATGCACCTTTGGCTTTCCAGCTTTCTGCCGCTGGACGCCATGCTGGCTCTATATCATCACCGTTGCCTTCATCCCATAGATAAATCGCATCCGGATGCACACAGACCGTGGCTTCAGGCAGTGGGATAATATAGTCCTCACGAATGAAGTTGTAATCGACGATGCCCTTTTCAATGTGGTCATTGTCA
>CAKZQF010000207.1 GCA_937139475.1 uncultured Gammaproteobacteria bacterium
GGACTAACACCAAATGAGTCAGAGAAAAGATACTGGCTTGAATACAAATCCGTGGCCAAAATTAGTTGACCACTACAGAGTCTATCAGGTACGAGCTAGGGAAAATACACTCATTATTTTACATGTAATATTTTAGTGGTGGAGTAAAGGAGGAATTGAGCCTAACAGGTAAGAAATTACTACTGTTAGACCCCTTTTGATGCAAGTAATAGGCTGATTGTTTAACCAACATAATACAAGCTATGATGGACGAATAGGTTGCTTTACTATTAACGTATTATGAAGACTTAGCCAGATTTACTACATTTATGAGATTATGTTCTCTTGGTAGCTCAACGTCTTTATAACCATTTTTACCATAAAATCTAATCGTAACGGTTTTATAGTCTGCCTCAGCTATCCGTTGCGCTGCCTCGATACTGATTACATCTGAAACTATTTCAATCTTCTCGCTCTCTTTAGCTACAGTGTTATAACTACCAACGATACGATCTACTTGACCTGCAACTTTTGCTACCATTTCTTTACCAATATAAACTTCAGCAGATTTCACGAACGTCCAACTTCCGTATAATGCCGTTGAATAAACATCTATAGAAATGCGATTACTCCCACTTACCCAAGTGTATTGAATTGTTCTAGTCTCACTTCCACCCATCGCTAAGAAATGATTAATATCATTGGCACTTGCTTGAACACGATCTTTTAACTTGTCATATGAACAAGATACGACCTTACAATTCGTTGCTAGTAACGCTTCAGGAACACCGCTACCTTGACTCATCTTCCCATAGTCATTTGCTGCGCAACCTGCCAACGTGCTGACCAAAGCGGCAGCTAAGATATTTCTAGTTTTCATGAGTTTCCTTGTCTCCATATTTGACTTGTGTAGATATCAGTAAAACAGCTTGTCTATCTCACCTTACTAGGAATAATACATTAGCTATCTGAAAGTGAACAGTATAAAGGATGTAAATACTATTCTAAATCAAACGTTAAAGGGCTGTTTGGTTATTATTCAATTTGTCCTCATGGTTGGTTGCTGTTACCGCAAAATATGTATGATATTAAAAAATGAAACTTTCAAACACACGTTTTGTGTAAGCGTCGCTATACGACGCAGTCGTGAAGGAAGGGTGATACCTCCAGTAGACCCCCCCTACGGCTCTCTGTCGTTGAATACCTGAGGCTATTTGTTTGCGGCAGTACCACTCAAGTTGAGTAACTCGTTAATTGTTAGCTCATCAATACCTTGCGCTTCCAGTTGGGTGACATCCGTTACATCAAGCAACTTACGCTCTTGGTAGAACCGCTGGATTAATTCACTAGCATTTGGTGCCTTGTAGTCTAATGAGATAGTTGAAACGAAACCCTTAAGCTGTATCGTCCAGTAATCATCGTGAAACCATATGCTAGCTACGAACCGCTTTAAGTTCTGATTGAATGCCTGCCTTTCCTCAGGTGTAGTAAGCTGCTGTAGACTGAACGACTCGTAGGACTTTATTAGGTCTGCATTTGAGGTCTGTGAGGTTAGGGTCAGTAGTTCATGCCTAAGCTCTGCTAAAGCATCCTCAGTGTTCTGTAATACACCCATCACAGCATCGCGAGCACTACCTTTTAGTATCACAAGCGCCTCAGCGTTGTCCGCTAATGTCTGCAATAATTCCGCTTCTTTGGCTTTGAGTCTTTCTTTCTCTGCGGAGGTATCAGTCCCAGTTAGTAACTCAGGGAAGTTAATGCATTTAAGTGCTGTAAGTACGGGTGGTAAGTAAGTGGTCATATTTATAGACTTTTGACTGCATTTATCATTATCCATATGTTTCTGTGTGCATCTAAGATAGTGATGGCTACGGGATTTGGACATTATTGTTGATGCGTTACATGTAGCACAACGAGCGACTCCTCTTAATATATTCTGGAATCCTCCCGTACGTCCTCCTGTCTGAGTCTTGAATGTGCGCTGTATAGCATAGAATGTCTGATCATCTAAGACGCGTGGGTAATAGTCTTGTATGGGTTCACCAGCGTTAGTATTTACACGCTTACCATCAACTTTAGTTGAAGTTAAAGGCTGGAACTCCCCTATCAACTGACGAGCCATGAGGACGTTACGTACTGTTCCTTTGTTCCACGGTTTACCTTTGGGATGAGTAAAGCCTTCTCCTGTTAATGTTCTCGCTATTTCAGTAACCCCATGACCATTAAACCTTAATTCAATCATGCGCTTAATATCGTTAACGTGCTTGTTTAGGAGGAGGGTAGTCTTATCTTTATTGAAATTAATCCATAAGGGGGTCTGTGTTTTTATAGGTTTCTTTGAGTTACGTGCCTCAGTATGGAATTTAGCAAAGGCTGCTTTCACACGTTCAGACTTTTGTTTAGATTCTAAATGGCCTAAGTACAAACCTACGGATACAATAAGGCTGCTAGTGAAGTCGTTCTCATCATCGTGTCTAATGATAAGACCAAAACGAACCAGTCCTATATCAATCCCATTATTAGCTAGCTCATCAAACAGTCGTTGACCCTTACGAATACCTAGACGAGTCAAGCGGTCAGGAGCTTCAATAACGAGTAATGAACCATGTGGGATATGACCCTCTCTTACAGCCTTGATGAAGCCACCTAGCCCTGCTGAGTCCTTTACGTTAGCTCCTGTGTATGCAGAGACCCCTGCGTCTATGATATTATAATCATCAGCTAGGGTGTACTCAGGGTATTGCTCTAGGAATTTCAGGGCTGCTTCTGATTGTCTATCTAGTCCTTGCCCATGTTCAGCTTGGGTTGCCTTGGATACACGACTATACAAGTAAGCTCTTTTTACCATTAATGTGTCTCTAATAAGGATGGTTCATATGGTATTTTATTGTGGTACAAAGGATAAAACAACCTCCATTTTTTGTATAGCCACTTGTCGCGCTAGAAAACCCAAGTTCGAAAATGTTGAATTTTATTCCTCTTTTAAAGAGGCGTTGGCCGCGGGCTTTAGACCTTGTAAAATATGTAAGCCTACTGAAAATGCAAATCAAGCGCCAACTGAAGTGGTGCAGGCAATTGAGATGGTCAGAAACAGCCCCAAGCAAAAGATAACCGACTATCAATTGAAGCAAGCAGGAATAGGCCCTGAACTCGTTAGGCGTTGGTTTAATAAACATTACGGCATGACCTTTCAGTCCTATAGCCGTATGTTACGGATTAATAATGCGGTGATCGAATTGAAGTCTGGCAAAGGAGCCACAGATACAGCGTTTGATAGTGGCTATGAATCGTTAAGTGGCTTTGGCTATACCTACAAGAAGTTAGTTGGAAAATCACCTAAACAAGCGACTAACGTCATTGTTATTGACCGATTCACCACACCTTTAGGCCCAATGTTTGTTTGCGCTAACAACGAGGGGGTTTGCTTGCTTGAGTTTGTAGAACGCCGAATGCTTGAAACTGAATTTCGCGATTTACAGCGTTTACTCGATGCACAAATCATGGCGGGTGAAAATCAGCACACCAAGCAAGCGAAAGAACAAATCGCGCAATACTTCGCCGGCGAGCGGCAAGCGTTTAGCGTACCATTGATAACACCAGGAACGGAATTTCAGCAGCAGGTCTGGCAAGGGCTTAATCTTATTGCTTATGGGGAAACGGCAAGTTACGCGCAGCAAGCGCAGCGTATTGATAACCCAAAAGCTGTACGTGCAGTCGCTCGCGCCAACGGCGCAAACCGTATCGCGATTATTGTGCCATGTCATCGCGTTATCGGTAAAGACGGGAGCTTAACCGGTTATGCTGGTGGCCTGGAACGTAAAAGGTGGTTACTTGAGCATGAAAGGGCGCATGCAAAATGCTAAGCGATATCACAGCTAGCCTCGTTATTTGTATGCTTTAGCATTGACGGCGCAAAAAACATAAAGTCTTCGGCTGGTGATTTCTTGGCGTTATACATTGCAATATCGGCAAATTTTATCAGTTGCGACGGTATTGCTGAGTCATCTGGCGCGATTGAAATGCCGATACTTAGCTCTATTGGTAACTGTTGTTGCTTATACATCATCGGCTTAGCGGTGGCGTTTATTATCTTTTGAGCAATAGATGGCACCGTAGTGCGGCAAGTTAAGCCATTGAGTATAATGATAAATTCATCTCCGCCAATACGAAAGATGTGGTCTTGGGCGCGTACTGTTTTTTGCAGTCGTTGTGCTAGTTCGATTAAAATCGCATCACCCGAATCATGACCTAAGGTGTCATTGGTTTTTTTAAAACCATTTAAATCAATAAAAAATATCGCAGTTAAATGAGCTTCGTCATTCCCTATCGCTTGTTTGAGATACTGATGCAACAGTGTCCGATTCTTCAAGCCGGTAAGTTGATCGTGATGAGCCTTGCGTTCTAAATGCTGCGTTCTATTGTAAATGCTTTTATTCATTGCGTAGAACTGATTGATTAAATAACCCATCTCATCTTTTCTACTAACCTTTGGCGCATCAATTGCCTCTCCTCGTTCGGTCTTTTGGGTGTTATCGAGTAATAAACTCATTGGCCTAAATAGCGATCTACTAAGAAATCTAAAGGTGATAAACGCAATAGCAATCAGCAACACTAGTTCAGACATAAGAATTAGATTAACCAACGCTTTAGTCGCTTGATATTTTTCTTGGCGTTGAGCTAAAAGCTGTTGTTCCTGTGCAATAAATTGCTGCAACGAAACACGAATTTTATCCATGATCTGCTTACCATGGTTTTGATTAACAATGGCTAATGCAGCGGTTAGATTACGGTCTTGTTGCGCCAAGGTCACTGTGCGCTTTAATTCAGCCAGTTTTAGGTTCATTAGCTGATTAAGCTTATCTAAGCGTTGCTGCTGAACTGGATTATCCTGGGTCAGACTTTTTAACTGTTGCAAGCTAGATGTCGCTAGAAGAAGGCCATAATTATACGGCTCTAGGTAATCTTCATTTTGAGTTAATAGGTAGCCACGTTGCCCTGTTTCGGTATCTTTAAGGCTGCTTTCGAATTTAGCTGCAGTAAGAATGACCTGCTGGGTATGTTCTACCCAATTAAGTGAGTCCTCTTCGGATGAGCCGAGCATAAAAATCAGCAGGGCATTGCCAAAGCCTGTTAGAAATAACAACGCTATTAATAGTGTTAGCTTTAATCGTATAGTCATTCGTGTTCTATTCCCTGAAGAATTTCTTCCGATCAGTTGATTGACAGTGTTTCAATCCTTGAAACGCAGCAGTGCTTATAACCGCTTGTATATTATTTGGTCTCTAATCATTACAATTTACCCCCTTTTTACAGGGTTTAATACTTTTTCTTAATCTATTTGTTTTGTTACACATTATTCAGTATTCGTTAAGTCAAAATGGGTTGTTATGAAGTTTTTGAAAACAATACCAATGGTCGTAATTGAGCGATTTACTCGGTAAAAATCGAACCATTATCAAAGCCATTGGAGTAGGTGAGTTTATGAAATATGTCTTTTTATGTCTTCTATTATTGTCTTTTGCATTAAGCCAAGTTGCAAACGCGGCAAACAAAGCATCGATGGCGCCATCACCAACAAAATCGCACAGCGCTAAACAGAAACAGTACCATCAAACGGTGGGGGTCTGGTTACATTCACTCGATGTCAGCTATTATCAGGATTTGGATAATGACGGCTACTTTCAAAATTTACGCTTGGATTTAGATCTAGATACCAACGCCGCCCATCAAGATGTTTTTGTCGAAGTTTGGATTGCTGCTTATGGAGCTGCTGATGAGTTACTTTATCGTACCACTGAAATTGGCCTATATAGTGATGCGAGTAGTGATGCTCAGCGTATCGATCTTCAGTTAATCGAACCGTATGACGCAGACTATTATCAAATTGAGCTCAGAGTCATCGATGCTAGCACTAATGCCGTCATTTTTACTGTTGATCAATACGACAGTGACAAGTTACAAGATGCGCCACTGGAAGGGCAACGTAGCGACCAAGACCAGAATGTGAGTATTTACTCCGCCAATGTTGATTTACGTAACGACAGCAACAGTAACGGCTTTTATCATCAACTGTCGGTCACTTTTGACGCTGATGTTACTTTTGGCAGCGCTGAATTGATTGCAGAGATTTATGTTGATCAACAGTTAATTTACACCAGTCACTCCTTTGTGGTGCGCGGTTCGTTAACCTCAGATAAACAGTATTTTGATATTGAAATGGTTAGTGGCCTAGCGTCTGGCTATTATGACTTGGATATTCATTTAATTGACGCGCATGACTTTGCAAGACGCCACCATATCTCGGCGCTCGATTGGGTGGTTTTTAGGGATTTACCACTGGAGTCTTTCTATTGGGATAATTTCTATGAGGATGAAATTGAAGTCCATGTTGAACATAGTGCCGGTAGTGTTGGCTGGTTGTTGCTTGGCCTATTTGGCTTAGGGATTATGCGCAGGTTGAGTCAAAATAAAGCGCCCCACTGAGTAAGCAAAGGCGCATTTTGGAGGTTAGGCAAGATCGATAAAAAAAGCCATCTCGAGTGCTTTGTCATGCAAGCTTTTAAAGCGGCCCGATGCGCCGCCATGACCACTTTCCATATCGGTTTTAAAGACCAAGATATTGTCATCCGTTTTGTACTCACGCAACTTGGCTACCCATTTCATCGGTTCGAAATACTGTACTTGTGAGTCATGTAACCCGGTTGTGACTAACATGTTTGGGTAATCTTGACGTTTCACATTATCCATCGGCGAATAGGCCAGTATGGTTTGGTAGTCAGCCTTCTCATTCGGATTTCCCCATTCGTCATACTCGTTGGTGGTTAGGGGGATACTCTCGTCAAGCATTGTTGTTAGTACATCAACAAAGGGAACATGCGCGCCTATCCCGCGATAAAGCGCAGGCGCTTGATTTATTATAGCCCCCATTAGCAAACCGCCAGCGCTTCCGCCGGAGGCAAAGAGTTTTTCTTTATCGCCATAGCCTTGCGCTATTAATGATTTAGATACATCAATAAAGTCATTAAAGGTATTTTGCTTATGTTGTGTTCTACCTTGTTCATACCAATGGCGCCCTAGCATTTCACTGCCACGAATGTGGGCAATCGCGTAAACAAAGCCACGGTCGAGCAGGCTAAGCGTATGAGAGCAGAAACTCGGATCAATGGTGATTCCATAAGCGCCGTAGCCATACTGCAGTAGCGGGTTAGTACCATCTTTGTTGAACAATGATTTGTTGTAGACTAAAGATACTGGCACTTGTATGCCATCACGGGCGGTAACAAACAGTCGTTCACAGCCATAGTCTTGTTGTTTAAACTCGCCGAGTACTTTTTGTTGTTTTAGAATGGTTGATTGACCGTTGTTTAAGTCAAACTCAAACAGGGTACCGGGTGTTGTCAGGCTGGAGTAATAAATTCTCACACTGGTAGATTGTGGCTCTGGATTATCGCCAAGGCAAGCATAATAACATGGGTCGTCAAAGGTTAAAGGCAATACCGTGCCATCATTGTTATATATAATAAAACGTATTTGACCAAGCTCACGTTCAGTCACCACCAAACAACTATCAAATAACTCAACCCCTTCCAGTAGCACGTTGTCGCGATGTGCTATTACATCAGTCCATTGCTCACGTTGGCCAATAGTCGTCGCATCGGCTTTCATTAGACGGAAATTTTTGGCGTTATAGTTAGTAACAATGTAGAAGGTATCACCTAGCTTATCTGCGTCATATTCATGCTCTTCTTCAAATTCTACTAGCTGCTCAAACTCGCTATCGGGTAGGTTGGCATCGATAAACCACGTATCGGTAGTGTCGGTAGCGTGGAGGTTGATAAATAATAGTGACTCATCACGGCTATTGCTCAGACTAAGGTAAAAGCTATGATCTTCCTCTTCATAAACCAGTACATCTTCTTCCTGACTGGTGCCTAGTTTGTGGCGATAAACTTGAGTGCCCAATAATGTTTGTAAGTCTTTTTTAACATAAAATACTGTTTGGTTATCATTGGCCCAAACCAGCTGCCCTTCGGTATTGTGGAGTTGATCTGAGAGATATTCACCGGTAGTTAAATCTTTTAGCAGAATGCTAAAAATTCTGCGGCCTTCAATGTCCTGCGAATAACTTAAAATATTGTCATTGGGACTGATTGAAAACTCACCTAGTTCAAAGAACTCGTGTTGCTCAGCCACCTTATTAACGTTAAGCAACAACTCCTTATTTTCACCACTCTTGCTTGTTGCACGATAGTAGGATGAATACTCTTGTTCACCAGTTATTTCACTGTGATACCAATAGGCACCGTCTTTGGCGGGTACGCTGTTATCATCTTTTACAATACGCGACTTTAGCTCGTTAAATATTTTGTCTTCGAGGGGCTTTTGCTCTCTTAGCATGGCGTTGCAGTAGGCATTTTCTGCGTTTAGATGCTCGATAACCTTGCTATCTGTACGTTTATCATCACGCATCCAATAGTAATTATCGCAGCGGGTGTGCCCATGAATTGACATCGAGTGTGGTTGCATCACTGCAACAGGGGCAAGAAGAGATTTGTTCACAAAAAAGCCTTGGGTAAGAAGAGACAGGCTAGTTTACCTAAAGCGCTGCGCCAATGGCAATTGTGTTGTGAGTAAATTGTGCGGCAATGTCACCATTGCCGCACAAAGGTGGCTAATTTCCTAGGTTGTTTAAACCTGCTACGTAGAAGTCCTTGTTGATAACAAAACTAGGTTGCTCAATGTTGTTTTGTACTTCGCTCCAGCTGGTGGTTGGCTTTATCCATTGCTCTTTACCTGCGATCGCCACTTTAATTGGCATATTAAAGTTCTCCACCGTATTGCTCCAGCGAATGCGTATGGTTTTTCCCTGCACCACGTATTCCAAAATAGGTAAACGTGCATCACGTAGGTATTGATCAAATACCTTGCTTAGGTCTTTGCCAGCTTTCGTGCTGATATACTCTTCGACTTGTTTTGAAGTGACAACCTGATGGTAGAAATCCTTATTGAGGCCGCGCAGTATGTTTCGCCATGTTTCATCATTGTCAACAAGCTGGCGAATGGTGTGAAGCATGTTGCCGCCCTTGTTATACATATCGCCAGAGCCCTCTCGATTAGCATCATAAGTACCTATCAGTGGGCTGTCGTTCTTTATACCAGCGCGCATACCGCGGATATATTCAGCGCCAGCTTCCTCTGAATAGTGATATTCCAGGAACAATCCTTCTGAATAGTTAGTGAAACTCTCATGGATCCACATATCGGCAACATCTTTATTGGTCAAGTTGTTAGCAAACCATTCATGGCCCGACTCATGCACAATAATAAAATCAAACTGCAAACCCCAACCTGTTTTACTTAAATCACGCCCTCGATAACCATTCTTATAGCCATTGCCGTAGGTTACGGAGCTTTGGTGTTCCATGCCTAAGTAAGGAACTTCTACCAACTTAAAGCTATCTTCATAGAAAGGGTAAGGGCCAAACCAATATTCAAAGGCAGCAAGGGTGCGTTTGGCATCTCTGAATTGAACTTTAGCTTTCTTTAGATTTTCACGTAGCACGTAATAATCCATATCAAGCTCGCCTTTTTCCCCTTGATATTTTTCACCAAAGTGGACGTAATCACCAATATTGAGGTTGATACCATAGTTATTAATTGGGTTTACCACCTGCCAATGATAAGTTTTGGTCTTACGCTCCGGATGGTTCTCCGTTTTTATCAGGCGACCATTGGAAACATCCATTAGATGCTCGGGTACTTCGACACTAATTAACGCGCCATCATCTGGCTCGTCATAGGGGTGATCTTTGTTAGGCCACCAGATACTTGCGCCATTACCTTGATTTGATGAAGCGATAAAATCAAGGCCGTTACTGTCTTTTTTCCAAGTGATACCGCCATCCCAAGGCGGGCGTTTGGCCTCTTGTGGCTTGCCGCCAAAGTGCATGGTTAGGCGGTATTCCTGGTCAACCTTATGCGGCTTTTCAGGCGTTATAAAGTAACTGTAACCATCTTGTTCTACCGCTAACTCTTCACCATTTTGAGTGACTTTGTGTAGTTGCATTGGCGCTTGTAGTTCTATTTGTAGCCGATGGCCCGGTGTTAACACGCGATAGGTCATGGTGTTAGTACCGCCAATTGTACGTTCAGTGGGATCGACAGTGACTGCTAAAGCGTAGTGACGTAAATCCCACCATGATCGTTCCGGCGTGATACTGCCGCGCAAGGCTTCTTGATGGGAAATAGGTTTATGCCCATGGGCACCAGCAGCAAGCGCAGAAGGTTGACTGGCCAAAGATAAAGCAGCAGCTAAACAAGTTGTTATAATTTTTTTCATGATAATTCGCTGTGACAGATTGGTTGAGTTGATTATTCTATTAAGAAGAGCCTAATATAACAGCCAAACTGGATTTCGACTATTAGTGTTTTAAGGTGGCAACGGGTCATGACATTTGAACAACTTAAGCAATATTTTTTAGCCAAACCTCAGGTGACTCTAGAATTTCCTTTTGGCAATGACGTTTATGTGTTTAAAGTGAAAAATAAGATGTTTGGGTTAATTGGCTGGAAAGATGAAGCGATGAACGTTAACCTCAAATGTGATCCCGATGAGTCTGTCGCACTACGTGATATTTTTAGTAATATTACCCCTGGCTATCATATGAACAAAAAGCATTGGATAACCATTGTCATTGAAGCAGATTCGAGCGAGCAGAGTGTGCCGCAGGGGGAGATAGAGCGTCTTATTGATAATTCGTTTACGCTGGTGGTCAGTAAAATGACCAAGAAAGATCGTCAGTCAATCTTGGTCCATTGCTAGATAAAACCATCGCCTGTTTTCTAATGAGCTAATCAAATGAAGTTAGCGCTTTCTAACTTGACGCCAAGCCAAACCCAACAATCCTAATGCAAAGATAGCGAGCGTTGATGGCTCTGGTGTTTCAATAACACAACCCGCTGGGTTAGTCTGTGGGTCACAACTGGTGATGCTAATATTAAACTCTTCTTGTGGAAACTCAAATGAGTGATCTTGTCTGTCAGGGCTAAGAAATATAACCTGAGTCAGATCGGAACCTGTGACTTGTGTTAGGTCAATAAACAGGTCCTCTGGATCAAATCCGCTGATTATAAATCCATCTGTACAGCAATCGATCCAAGCCAAACTGATATCTTGCGGGCCGCCAGCATTTAGTGTTCCAGATTCATTAGGGTCATCAACAAATGAAAGTAGCGCAGGCTCAGACCAGGCGATAGAGGTGGCAAATGTACCGCCGCCACTGCCATTGGGTTTTTCCAGAATGACACCAAAGCTTAGTTCATTCGTGTTGGTGTTAATATGTGAGAAAATCTGTAATGCATCTGCCATCAGAGGAATGAGGTCGGTAGTCCCTGGATATACAGGGTTTGCCGATGATCCCGACGGAGAGCCATAGCTGTAAAATTGCGTTCCTGTTTCAGCACTTTCGAAAGTACCCAATAGAAATTCATTGCCATTAAAATTTATCTCTAATACACCCGCAAAGCTATGGGAAGAAACACTCAGAGCAGCGATAAAAATGTAATTTAGAAATTTTTTCATATTTAAAGCCTCAAATTTATCCTTTATTGGTAACTAAAAAATAAGCATATTTGAGGCCAGAAAATAAGTACCGTTTTATTACAATAGGTTATAAATAAGACAAATGTTTGGTCTTTAAAAATGTAAAGTATGCTGACGTTTTTGGGGCAACTCATCGATTATCTTGTCAATAATTACTGGACAAAATTATCAGTCGTTTGCGCCAGTTGCCAAATAGACAGCTGAACTGATAATGCAGCAATCCCTCACATCATATCCTACACCTAATCTTCCATCACTAGTTACCCCCTTGTGTTTGTTAGTGTTCGCCCGTGTTCACGGGGTGACCGGACTCTATTTACAGGCCTTCTTTCTTTGCTAAGTCATTGTTTGTAGTTGTGTTTGTGTTTTTGGCATAATGTTTGCTTTTTAGCTTGTATTAGCAACATTCATTCGCCAATTGGTTAGAAAGTAAGGATTTAGTAATGAGAGATACATCAGGACAAGATGTCGTTTTGAAACCTCAAAATAAAACAAAGCAGCGACTGATGATCGCCGGCGCAGTGTTTTTGGCAATTAGTACTCTTTCGATTTATGCCGCGCCAAAATTTAATAACTTGTTTGGTAGCGATATGGCCATTTCAGCAGAGCAACTTCGCTTTGCAACGGTAACACGGGGTGACTTGCAACGAGATATCTCAGTGCAAGGACAGGTAGTCTCGGCTAATAGCCCAACGTTATATGCGCCAACTGCAGGCAATGTTGCGTTACACGTCAAAGCAGGCGATCGGGTAATAAAAGGTCAACTATTGGCTCAGGTTGATAGTCCTGTGCTAACCAATTTGCTCGATCAGGAGAAAGCTAGCCTTGAGCAATTGGCACTAGAAGTGGAACGTCAGCAAATTCACAACAAGACAACCATCTTAAATAGCAAACAAACGATTGAATTAGCAGCGGTTAATTTCGAATTGCAAAAAAAGAATATGTCGCGCGCCAAGCAGAGTATGAAGCATCAAGTTATTAGCCTTGAAGAGTTTGAGCAAAACGAAGCGGAACTTAAAAAGTTTGAGCTGGAATACTTCCATGCAAAACAAGGGTTGTCGCTGCAACAAGAATCCTTGGCCTTTGAGTTAAAAACCAAAAAATTACAGTTAGAACGACAGCAATATGTGGTCAACGATTTAAACCGCCAAATTGCCGAATTAAATCTGACGTCACCATTAGATGGCATCGTTGGTTTAGTTAATGTTCGTGAGAAAGACCAAGTTGCTAATAACGCGGCGCTAATCACCGTGGTTGATTTAACCGACTTTGAAGTACAGGTGAACATTCCAGAAAACTACGCTGATGATTTGGGCGTTGGGCTAAAAACAGAAATTCATCTCAATGGTCAATCCTATGGCGGCGAACTAACGGCTATTTCACCTGAGGTAAATAATGGACAAGTGATTGGCCGGATGAAATTTATTGATGGTTCACCACAAGGGCTACGCCAAAACCAACGCGTTAATGCTCGGGTGTTAATTGAAACTCGAAATGATGTACTTAAGTTACGTCGTGGCCAATTTGTAGAAAGTGGCGGCGGTCGTATTGCTTATTTAGTTAGTGGTGATAATGCCACTAAAACCCCAATTATTATCGGCGCCAGAAGCCTCAGCGAAGTTGAGATTGTTTCTGGTCTTAAAGAGGGTGACAAAGTTGTCATCTCAAGTATTGACGCCTTCAACGGCAACCCAAACGTATACATAGCAAACTAGGAATAAAATTATGTTAAGAATGGAAAATGTTAGCAAAATATTTCGCACCGAATTAATCGAAACGCATGCACTACGTGATGTTAATTTACATATTAAAAAAGGTGAATTCGTCTCGATCACCGGACCGTCAGGGTCGGGCAAAACAACCTTTCTGAACCTGGCTGGGCTATTAGAAACCTTTGAACAAGGTGATTACTTTCTTGATGGCGTGAATGTTAAGGGAATGAGTGATAACCAGATATCAGCATTGCGTAATGAAAAAATAGGCTTTGTTTTTCAAAGCTTTAATTTAATTCCTGATTTGCCATTGTTTGATAATGTTGATGTACCACTGCGCTATCGCGGCTTTAACCGCGGTGAACGCAAAGAACGTATCGAAAATGCTCTTGAAATTGTTGGTTTGTCTTCGCGCTTAAAGCACCTGCCAACTCAACTATCTGGTGGACAGCAACAACGTGTTGCTATTGCGCGTGCTATTGCTGGTGATCCGGCCTTTTTATTAGCTGATGAGCCAACGGGTAATCTAGATTCGATGATGGCGCAGTCCGTTATGGAACTGCTGGAGAAAATTAACGATAACGGCACAACCATCATCATGGTAACGCATGACGATCAGCTCGCTAAGCGTGCTGGACGTAACATTCAAATATTTGATGGACAGGTCAGTGATATTGCACTGGATTCGTCTGATGTATTGATTAAGCGCGCTTAGGAGCAAATCATGCTTGTATATAATTTTACATTGGCCTTGCGTAGCTTACGTGAGCGCATTCAACTTACCATATTAATGGTGCTTGCTATTGCGATTGGTATAGGCTTGTTAATTACTGTTCAAACGATGTCCTACCAAGGAGATAAAATACCGTTAGCACACAAGGCGGATAAGATATTTTTTGTTCAAGCTGACAACCGTGACATTGGCGCGGAGCCAATTGTGCGCCAGCCATTTATGACGTATTTAACCTATCGCGATGCGAACAATATTATCAACGCAGACACGCCGGCAAGTAAGCATACAACGGTGTGGAAAAGTGATGTGATTCTTAATTCATTCGACCAAGACGTGCGTCCGTTTCGCGCAAGCACTGTTGTTACCAACAATAACTTCTTTTCGATGTTCGACGTGCCTTTTCAATACGGTGGTGCCTGGAGTGAGAGCGCAGACCGTGGTGCTGAGCCTGTTGTGATCTTAACCAAAGAAAGCAATGACTTATTATTCGGTGGTAAAAATAGTGTCGGTCAACAGCTTCGCGTTAACGCGTTAACGGTCAC
Organism: uncultured Gammaproteobacteria bacterium; assembly: GCA_937139475.1. Classification (GTDB taxonomy): domain Bacteria; phylum Pseudomonadota; class Gammaproteobacteria; order Enterobacterales; family Psychrobiaceae; genus Psychrobium. Next base: position 14,569 of record CAKZQF010000207.1, read on the forward strand.
TGTTGTTGGAGTCATGGCTGAGTGGAATCTGGGGCGACGATTTTATGATGAAAGTTATCGCATGGGCCGTAAAGATACTGCGTTTATTCCAGACACTTTTGCCATAAAAAACAATATCAATCGCCGTGAACGTCTTGATTGTTTGCCGCAAGATCGTGACAAGCAAACTGCATATCGAACCAAGGATGTCGACGGTTTAATTAATTCTGAATGTACTTTTGTGCGCTTATGGGCTGAATTACCAGACCCTAATTTAGCGGATCAGTATAGAGAATTTCTTACGCAGTATGTGATGTCTCAAAAAGAGCTTGGTCGCTTCCCTAGAGAATTGAATAATTATGTGACATCACTATATACCATGGTGACTTTACGTAACGAATTAAACGGTAGCCGTAATCCGTTAGCTTATATCGCGCCATTATTTTTCATTGTCTGTTTGCTTAACGCCATTGGCATTCTATTGGCCAAGTTTATGCGTAAATCAAAAGAAGTGAGCTTGCGTCGTGCATTGGGGGCAAAGAAGTGGGTGTTAATGACTCAATACCTTTTTGAGGTGTTAATTGTTGGGGTTTTAGGTGGCATCGTTGGTACCGCATTAGCTTATTTAGGGTTGCAAGGCATGCTGCATGTACAGATTTATCAGTCTGATTATGCCGTTACGGCCCAGGCGTTATCGCACGCGTTTGCGCTGGACTGGGTGATGATGGCTAAATCGATATTAACCGCTATGGTTTCAAGCGTTGTAATTGGTCTATATCCTATTTGGCGAGTAGTGAATATTGCGCCAGCTAGTCAGTTAAAATCACAGTAAGTTGAAAGGTAATCATTATGGAATTTAGACCAATATTATTAAGTCTTAAACAAAATAAATTTTTGTCATTGCTTATCTCCGTGCAAGTGATGTTAACGGTAACTGTGCTGAGCATAGCAACGTCAATTACGGTGGAGACATTAAAAGCGTGGAATATGCCATCAGGCTTAGACCACGAAAATATTGTTTCTGTACGCACACAGTTTTTTGATCCGGAAGTTAATCTGGCCAATGCCATTGTTAATGATGTTAATCGAATCAAACAGATACCCGGTGTTATTGAAGTCACTCCTAATCAAGAAATCCCCTTTGATGCAGGCAGGCCAAGCAAAGTCTATTTATCTTCTGAGCAAGATGCTGAAGGCTTTGATACTAACTTTTTTGATATGAACGTTGATGGGCACAAAGTGCTGGGGCTGACCTTAATCGCCGGGCGTTTCTTTAATCAAACTGAAGTGATTCAAAGTAGCGCAGAACAAGCGACGCCGGTGTCTGTGGTAATGATTTCACAGGATATGGCCAAAGAATTATTTAAAGATCACAGTCCACTAGGAAAAACGTTATATTTGGCTAAGGAATCGCAACCTGTTCAAATCATTGGTGTATATAGTAACTTTATGAATGGCGAGCGCCTTAACGGGCGAGGGAAGTCATACCATACAATAATGCGCCCTCAAGTAATTTGGCAGCATGGCAACAACCCAAATTATTTGATAAAAGTAGAACAGGGCAGCGCTGCTAGCCTATTTGAGCCTATCACGCAGGCACTTTATCAAACGCCGGGGCGATATATCTATGGTATTGAGAAGCTTACCCGTACCCAAAAACGTATGTATGATGGACGTGGCTCTCAGGGTGCTATTCTATTAGTGGTTAGTTTGGTGTTGGTATTAATCGCAGGGTTTGGTGTTGCTGGATTAGTCTCTTTCTTAATTACCCAGCGCCAAAAACAAATAGGTATTCGCCGTGCACTAGGAGCAACTAAATGGTCGGTTATTCGCTATTTCATCGTTGAAAATAGTATGTTGACTATTTTTGGCTTACTAATGGGGACATTGTTAACCATGCTGTTTAGTTATTTAATGACCCAAGGTAGCGGTCAGTCGTTTTTAAGCTTTAGCCAAGTGCTGTATTGTTCAGTGTTTATTTGGCTGATTAACATCGCGGCAGTCTGGTTGCCAGCGAGACGCGCTGCTAAGGTATCACCAGCGATTGTCACGCGCTCAGCGTAAGTGATTCATTTGGCTAGGTAGGTCAAATGAATGATCAATAAATAAGGCTCGATCGTTTCTTCATGATCGGGCCTTAGCTGCTTTGGTTTTACCTAAACTCGTGATGGTAAAGCCAACGCGTTAAGGAAATAAAATTTGAATAATAAATCTGTTTTAATTATCGACGACAACCCTGATATTGGTATTGCATTAAAGGTGTTATGTACTATCCATAATATTGATTGTACTGCGGCCATAACGCCCGAGGAAGGGCTTGATTATTTGCGCACCCAATCATTTGACTTGGTCATTCAGGATATGAATTTTAGTGCCGATACCACCTCTGGTGAAGAGGGAATCGCGCTGTTTCATCAGCTTCGCGATATCGTTAGTGATATTCCGATTATCCTTATTACTGCATGGACTCACCTTGAAACTGCGGTGGAGCTGGTCAAGTGTGGCGCGGCTGATTATCTCGCCAAACCATGGGATGACGATAAATTAATTAATACCATTAACAACCTTATTGAACTTGGTGAATTACAATCAACACAGCGAGTTAATGCCAGTAAAAAGCAACAGCGGATAAATACCCTAAGACAGGATTATCAACTATGTGATTTGCAATTTAACAGCGATGAGATGTTGTCGTTGCTCGAGCTTACCACGCGGGTGGCCCATGCCGATGTTCCCGTTCTTATCACCGGGCCTAACGGTGCAGGTAAAGAAAAAATAGCTCAAATTATTCAGGCTAATTCAAGCTGTAATGAGGGCCCATTTGTTAAAGTAAATGTCGGCGCATTAGCTAAAGAGCAAATGGAAGCCGAGCTATTTGGCGCTGAAGCCGGGGCGTATACTGGCGCGACCAAAACACGTATTGGCCGTTTTGAGCGTGCCGATAAAGGCACCTTATTTTTAGATGAGATCGGCAATCTATCGCTAGATGGTCAAGCAAAGCTGTTGCGGGTTCTTGAAACTGGCGAGTTTGAGCGATTGGGCGGTGGAGACACATTAAAAGTTGATGTCAGAATAGTTAGTGCAACCAATGCTGATTTACCGCAAGCGATTCAGGACGGTACTTTCAGAGAAGATTTATTTTATCGACTGAACGTTATAGAGCTTAAGTTACCGCCGCTAAATGAACGAATCGATGATGTTGTACCATTAGCTAATTTCTTTTTAAATGGTCAAAAATCGTTAACCGTTGCTGCCGCAGAAAAGCTCAACCAATATCACTGGCCGGGTAATGTACGGGAGCTGCAAAACATTATAAAGCGCGCCATGTTAATTACCACCGCTGATGTACTTGATTGTGATGATATTGATGTCAAAGTGATTAACAAGCCTAAAGCACGTACTGAGGAGGCGAGTGAACAAGAAATAATGCAAGCCCTTGAAGATTGTGGTGGGGTGGTTTCGATGGCTGCTAAACAGCTTGGACTTAGTCGTTCGGCACTGTATCGTCGGATGAAAAAATTTGAGATCGAAACATAATGAAACGTAGCTTGAAACTTCGTCTATTTGTCGCTTTTTTACTGCTTATCACGATTCAAGCATTGCTTATTGGTGGACTGCACAGCATCGGGATGAGCATTATTATTGCGATTATTGCAGCAAGTGTTGTAACTATTATCATTATGCTTAGCTACCTAAAATCATTCGTGGAGCCGTTTAGCCAAATGGTAGAAGCGCTAGAGGTGGGAGTTCGCAGCCTTAAAGACAATGATTTTAGTGTAACGATTCAAAACAAGCACTATCAGGAATTTGATTTTTTAATTGATACTTACAATGAACTGACCAACGTTTTGCGCCATGAGCGACTCTCAATATTTCAGCGGGAACAGCTACTAAATAAGGTGATTCAGGCAACCCCGGTTGCCTTGATCCTAACCGACAACAATGGCCGCATTGTACTGAGCAATTATGCGGCTAAAAATTTATTAAATTATCAAGCAAAGCTTGATGGTGAATTGTTTCATCAGGCGATTGAGGGGATCCCGCAGGGGCTGTATGAGGCGACAATCAACAGAAAAGATGGCTTAGTCACAGAGTCTCTCAACAATGAGGCGATTTGTTATAGCTTAACCTGCCAGCAGGTGACTTTGGCTAATAAGATGCATCACCTCTACCTTTATAAAAATCTAACCAGTGACATATCACGCAAGGAAAACGATATTTGGAAAAAGGCAATTCGACTTATTAGCCATGAGTTAAACAATTCCTTAGCGCCAATTAAGTCACTAACGTCCTCAGCCAAGAAAATTATAGAGCAACCTAAACACCACCAAATGTTGCCGGATATCTTTGATACCATTGGTAATCGTGTTGAAAATTTACATTTATTTTTAAGCCAGTATGCCACCTATGCTCGGCTGCCTGCACCGCAATTTAAAACCGTTGAACTAGCAAGTTTTATTGAAAGCATCGAGCGGTTAAGTCAAATAAATGTCAATGTTGATGTTAATGAATCAACTATTGTTATCGATCAGGCGCAGATAGAACAAGCGTTATTAAACTTGATTAAAAATGCCAAAGAGTCCGGTTCAGCGATAGCGGATATTGAATTAACCATTACCCAGCTTAATCAACAACTAATGGTGACACTAGTTGATGGTGGTAGTGGCATGAGTCAAACCCAGCTGCAACAAGCACTGTTGCCCTTTTTTACGACCAAACCCACCGGCAGTGGCCTAGGGTTGGCGCTTTGTAATGAGATTATTATTGCCCACAATGGCAAACTTAAACTGGCGAATCGCCGTGATGCACAAGGTGAGACAATCAGTGGAATTGAAGTGCAGTTTTCACTGCCGTTGCAACAGCTATAAAATTGAAATTTGGGCGCTGTGTAACGCTTATCAGTAATCTCTTGATGAACATACAAAAAATACATTCTATTTACGCTAAATATTTGCCACAATACAACTCTACTAATAAAGAGTTTGCAAAATGAACCTTAAGCACGCTGATACTCTGGTCGTCCTTGACTTTGAAACCACTGGCTTATCGCCAGATAATGGCGATAGGGCAATTGAAATTGGCGCTGTGCGTATCGTTGATGGCAAGATCACGGAACAGTTCCAGGCACTGATGAACCCTGGTATTAGAGTTAATAGCTTTATCGAGGGCTATACCGGTATTACTAATACCATGTTAGACGGTGCAGCCAGTTGCAGTGAAGTCATGGCGCAATTTTGTGATTTTATCGGTGATGATAACCTGCTAGCGCACAATGCCTCGTTTGACCAAAAATTCTTAGACAATGAATTGTCACACATCTCTCGCACTTATAAAGGAGAGTTCACTTGTTCTTTGTTAGTTTCTCGCCGTATTAATCTTGACGCGCCAAGCCACAGCTTAGGTAACTTAGTTAACCAATTAGAACTTTCTGAAGAGGGGAGCTTTCACCGGGCATTATTTGACGCGCAAATGACTGCCAAGTTATGGTTGCATATGCTGGCACAGATTAATGAGACTTACGGTATTGAACGTGCACCGTTCTCACTGATGCAGCAAATCGCCTGTACACCGAAAAAGCAAGTGGCTAAAATTTTACAAAACTACTCGATTCAAAACGCCACACTGTAATTGCTATTAGCTTGCTGATAACGCTTATGTAGGATTTTTATCCGCTTAACATACGCTTGGGTTTCAGGGAAAGGGGGAATGCCGCCAAAGCGCTGAACATTGCTTGCCCCTGAATTGTAAGCTGCCGTCGCCAAGCTAACATCGCCCTTAAATATTGCTAGCAGTTTAGCCAGATATTGGGTCCCACCGCTGATGTTTTCCCCCACATTAAAAGGTTTCTTAACCCCTAGCTCTATGGCCGTTTCCGGCATTAATTGCATTAATCCTTGTGCCCCAACTTTTGACACGACATGGGGCCTAAAAGAAGACTCGGCATGAATAACGGCTTTAATCAACGCTGGATTGACGGCGTACTTGCTACTGGCTTGGCCGATTTCTTGCGAGTATTTAGTGAGATAAAGTGGCGTTTCATGCCAATTAACAGCTGAGTTAAGTGTGCAGGCGTAGCAGTCAAACTTGAAGGTTCTGGCGATGGTTCTCCCGTTAGGCTTAATATTAGAAAATACCACCGAACCATCGGCTTTGTGATATTTATATATTTCATCCCCGCTAGTCGCAAACACGCTAAATGTGATGAGGCCAAAGAACAATAGTGAGTGAATGTAATGCATTAATTGTGAGATTGAGTTTGTTCTAAAGATTGCCATAATTGGTATCGATCGCCGACTCGAATCGTGATCGAAAAACGATAGGCGCATAATAGGCAACCAATTGAACAAAGACCAAAAAAGTCGGTAAACTTGATATTAAAAACTGGCATGATGTCATCGGGAAAATTAAAAAAGACGCTACCCAGCCATATTAAGCCACCAAAGAGACTAAACCCTAACGCAAAACATTCTATTTTCTTTAATTCACGGCGACTGGCACTAAACCATCCGCGACCACAGACAAGACGAACCCATAGTGGATATGATGAATAAGGTTGTATAGAATCTTGCATAAAATCTCCTTATAACTCAATTAGTACAACGGCGTTAATTATTTTAAATAATATAATGATTTGTATCGACAGGAAACGCAACATGAATATTAGAAAAGGTAGCTTAAACGACTTAACGGCGTTGGTGGCGTTTAATCAAGCGATGGCACTGGAAACCGAAGACTTACAACTTGACCACGACACTTTAACGAGAGGCGTGGCGACTCTATTACAAGGTCCTGAAAAAGGATTCTATCTGGTAGCGGAAGTTGATGGTGAGATTGCCGGCTCCCTCATGGTAACCTTTGAATGGTCAGATTGGCGTGCCAATGACTATTTTTGGATTCAAAGCGTTTATATTCGACCACAAAATCGTCGTCAGGGAATCTACACTAAGCTCTATCAAGCGGTTAAGGATGCCGCCAATGAACAAGGTGGCGCGGCAAGCTTCCGCCTTTATGTTGAAAAAGAAAACACCAAGGCACAGCAGACCTACCAAGCGTTGGGCATGCATGAGTGCTACTACCTGATGTATGAAGAGAAATAGCAGTCCTATTAGACTATTGTAATACTTTTAATAGAGGGGCTTGCCCTGTGGTGCGAGTGATTTTGCCCCTGGGCCTAATGGTTGGCCGTAACTAAATTCAACAAAGTTGCCATTAGGATCAAGCAAACCGCAATAATAGCCGACGGGGTACGCTTCTTGCCGCGGCGGCCACACTAAAATGCCTTGTTGCTTGGCTTTAGCGGCAATAGTATCCACTTGTTGTTTACTTGCTACGGCAAACCCCAGGTGGCCATAGTTGTCTTCAAAAACAGCCTGCGCTCGCCCTCCTTGTAACAACACCAGAACAAATTCTTGTTCTCTGCCAAACTCAGCCAGCCAAATTACTTGATTAGGGGGCTGATTGCGGCGTCTGATAATCTTCATGTGGCAATAGTTTTGGTAAAATTCGATGCAAGCGTCAAGGTCTTCAACGTGCAGCGCGATATGCGTTAACTTGGGTTTCATTTCAATACATCTTTTAAAGCGCAGTCAATATTGGGATAGTCAAAGTTAAAGCCTTGCTCTGTCAGGCGTTGTGGAATAACCCGTTGACCGGTTAGTAATAACTGGGACATCTCTGCGAGCAATATTCGCAAAACTACACTTGGCACCACTAAGAAATAGACACGATGAAGTGCCTTCGCCAGGCTGGAGTTAAATCGCTCATTAGTAACGGGGTTGGGGCTGGTGAGATTGAAAGTACCACTTGGCTTATTATTCGTTGGTATCTCTTCAGCAATTAAGAACAACAGCGCGTTAACCATATCATCGATATGTATCCATGACATATACTGCTGGCCATCACCGAGTCTAGCGCCCAAACAGAGCTGAAAAGGAAGTTTGAGCTTTTGTAGGAAGCCGCCAGTTTCGCTTAAAACCAGCCCTGTTCGACTAATGCATACACGCACTCCAGCTTGCGACAACGCATTTGCTTCCGCTTCCCATGCATCACACAGGGTGTGGGTGTATTCAAGCGCAGCTGAACTATCCTCAGTCAATATTTGTGATTGCCTATTACCATACCAACCCACTGCTGAACCGCTAATCAATGCTTTGGGGAGGCGGTTTAGTGTTTTAATCCATGCCACCAATTGACGCGTAAAATCGACGCGGCTTTGCCATAATCTTAATTTTTGCTGTGTACTCCAACGTTTGTCTGCAATTGGTTCTCCAGCGAGGTTTATCACGTAATCCAGAGTCCTTGAGCTATCATAGTCGGTTAAGGTGTTAATAAAGTCGATGGGATAAGGTAGTTTTTGCTTGGCCCGGCTTATGTCACGGGTTAGCACCGTTATTTGATTCTCTGCCCCAAGCAATTGCTTTATCAAAGCACTGCCAATGAGCCCCGTTCCGCCAGTGACTAAGAACCTAGCCATCAGCTTTATCTTCTTTTTGTGCGGCTTTCATATGTGTATCAAATAATCCACGGATTAAATCAGTGGGCATTGGAAATAAAATAGTGGAGTTATTCTCTGAGGCTATCTCCGTTAAGGTTTGTAAATAACGTAAGAGAATTGCATTCGGCTGTAAGGCTAACTTTTCGGCTGCTTCAACTAATTTTTCTGATGCTTCCATTTCCCCGGATGCATGGATTACTTTCGCACGCCGAGTACGCTCAGCCTCAGCTTGTTGTGCGATAGCGCGAATCATTGTTTCATTAAGGTCAACATGCTTAATTTCGACATTTGATACTTTAATCCCCCAGCCATCGGTGCGATTATCCAAGATATTTTGGATGTCGATATTGAGCATTTCCCGGTTTGATAGCATTTCATCTAACTCATGTTGCCCCAGCACTGAGCGCAGTGTGGTTTGTGCCAGCTGGGATGTAGCCTGAAGAAAGTTTTCAACATTGATAATCGCTTTTTGTGAATCGATCACCCTAAAGTAAATCACCGCGTTAACCCGCACCGATACATTATCCCGGCTGATCACATCCTGACTTGGCACGTCCATAACAACGGTCCGTAAATCGACTCTAACCATTTGTTGAATAAATGGAACGACAATAATTAGCCCCGGCCCCTTAACCAATTGAAAACGGCCTAGAAAAAATATTACGCCACGCTCATATTCGCGCAGCACTCTAAACAGGCTAATCACAAATGCCAGTGCAAATAAGCTAAGCGATGCTGAGATTAAAAGATCAGTATCGAGCAGTAATTGTTTCATCCGATTCTCCTTGTTATTTGCCTTTGGGCGGGCGCTTGACGATTAGAGTTAATCCATCCACTTCTTGTATCCTAACGATATCTCCTGCCGATAAGGGCTGGGAACTGTGAGCTGCCCAGCGCTCTCCGCCCAACAGAACAAAACCATCAGCATTAAAATCATGCTCGACAATGGCTTCACTGTTTAAAATCGATTCGTGGCCAGTGACCACCTGGTGCTTGCGCAAACGCCATAGTGAACCCACCACGTAAAAGAAAAATATGCCGGAAGTTGCTGCTACGGTGGCGATGACCTCTGTTGCAATTTGAAACTGTGGCTGTTTGGTATCGATTAAAAAGATAGAGCCAACAATGAAGGCGACGATCCCGCCGATGCCAAAGACACCAAAGCTTGGCATCATCACTTCGATAATAATAAAGGCGATACCAAGGACTAATAAGCCAAGACCAGCATAATTTAATGGCAGCATTTGGAAGGCGTACATGGCAATAAATAAGCATATACCGCCAGTAACACCGGCAACGCCAATTCCGGGACTATAAAATTCAAGCAATAAGCCATAGATGCCTACTAGCATTAAAATGTAGGCAATATTAGGGTTGGTTATGGTGGCAATAAATTCACTGCGCCAATCCGGCTTTCGATAATCTAGGCGTGCTTTTGATAAATCAACAAGCTGTTGCTGCTGATTTATCAGTAATGATGGATCGGCCAGTTTAACGAGTAATTGCTCTGGTGAATCAGCCATTAAATCGATGACATTGAGGTCTAATGCCTCTCGTGCTGTGAGGGTTGCAGCTTGAGATACCGCCAGCTCTGCCCACTCTTCATTGCGTTTGCGTAATTGAGCAAGTGAGCGAATATAGGCAATGGAGTCATTAAGTACTTTCTTTTCCATTGCAGTTGGTTCACTGGGTTTACTTTCAGGTTGATTGCCGCCCGGCATAGGACCCGAAATCATAACTGGCGTTGCTGCCCCCAGAGTTGTTGCCGTCGACATAGCAGATACATGACAGGCGTAAATTATGTAGGTCCCAGCGCTTGCCGCGCGTGCGCCCTGTGGATGAACCAAGCACACCAAGGGTATCGTTGAGCTTAAAATACGTTCATTAATATCTCTTAAACTCGAGCTTAAACCACCGGGCGTATCGATGGTTAAAATAATGATCGGTGATTGCTTGAGTCGGTTAATCTCGTTAATTTCGCGGATCAGGTAATCACTAACCGCAGGGCCAATAGCGCCATCAATCGCTAACACGGGAACTTCAAGATGATTGGACACAGGCAAGGCAGGGCTGCTGTTTTTTTGTTCGACACCAGCATACAAAAAGGAGGAAAAAATTAATATTAATCCTGCAATTATTCGATTCATAGCGCGCATTCCAAATCGACTGTTATCATTAATGATAGCTTATTTTTTGTACAAAAGCATGAGGGGGCATATAATTAACTGGTGTAACAAAATTAGAGGAAATTGCCATGAGTATTTCGAATCGAGTTGTTGATTACCTTGAGCAGCAGCACATATATTTTGATACCGTAAACCATCCCGCATCTACCAGCTCACTCGGAACGGCGATTGCCTCGAGTATTTTACCATCGCGGATCGCCAAGGCGATTATTTTGCAAGATCATGAAAGCCGCCATCTAATGGCAATTTTGCCGGCCAACCGTAAAATATCGATGACCAAACTGCAAAACCTAACGGACACTAGCTTGCAGTTGGTAAAAGAAAATGAGTTGATGGAGATGTTTTCAGATTGTCAGACGGGGGCAATACCAGCGCTTGCCGACGCCTATCATATGAATGCTATTTACGATGAAGCCTTAACCCAGTTTGATGATGTGTATCTTGAAGCTGGGGATCATAAGACACTGATCCACTTATCTGCCGAGCAGTTTGCCATGCTGATGGCAAAAACAAAGCATGCAAGATTTAGCAACGAGATAGTGCATTAGCCTGTGGGAAATAACTTTCCTGAAAACAGCGCAGCCGACAGTGGTGAAAGTATTTCCAAGTGATGTAGTAGCGATTAAAAAAAGGGCTTAATCTCGAAGTGATAAGCCCTAATTTCCCGTTACATAGTTTTATAGTTCGAGGTCGTTAAACCGGTTGCCAGCACAAAGACTTGAATCTGTCTTTGGGTCACTTGATTGTGGCGTTACGTGATAGGTCGGGCTTATCTCGCAGTCAATTGACCCATTGTCGCATATGCATTTTTCTTCCGGGAGTGGATACTCTTTATTTAATGGTGGTTTCATTATTGCTAGCCCTAGTTTTACTAGTGTTCAACTATTTTTACCCAACGCCAATGGCTTTATCAAGACAAAGGGTAGCCATAACTTTTATTTCGATATCACTACTCAACAACATGTTGTTATTTAGCTATTAATGCGGCAGTTAATCCGAAATATTTAAGTGTTTCAATTTATTGATTACCCTAAGTGTTCTGTCAATGTACCGGAATGGTTTCAGTTCTGCATGCTGGGCATTTTAATAGATAACAACCCTAGTAAACAGAACATCTATTTAGTATTCAGTAAAATCACTCTAGTCTAATTTTTGTATCCACATTTGTAGGGAAGAAATGTTGTCGGTGCCTCTAATAATAGTTATACCGACTAAATATTGCTTGTCGTCTTTTACTGCCATCCAATGCCCACCTATCGTTACGGAGCCACTCCAGCTAGAGTCTTGCGACCAGCCTTGTTGTGTTAGTTGTGGCACAAAATGTTGATAAATATCACTAATCTGCATGGTGCTCTTGAACTGTGTTGCTGTTGTACGTCTAGTGGAACTGCTTGAACCGCCTGAAATTCCAAATTGTTGCATAGATTCAAGTTCGTTTGATAAATGTTGCTCAGGAAGCTCTAGTTCAGGCATCGGTAATTGTGCCGGAACACTTATCGCGTAAGCTCCATTGGATTGATGGTGCCTTCCACACCTCATGCTTCGCGTGCTGTGTGGAGTATGAGAAAGTTTAGCAAAGCTTCCTGCCTTAATTGTGACAACGGACATAGTGATGGTGCCTAATTCTTTGTGGCAATAGGGTAAAAGAGATCTGTAATGATTTTGTTGTCTTTTTAACTTAAATCCTGCTTGCATGCTACCAACAATGCTCTCTGGTATGCGCCAGCCATGTAGGACTAATAGTTTTTTAATTTTTTCCTCAAGAGCTTCTTCGTTCAGTTTTGAGGTGTAAAAATTAGTTGCTGACTTACGCCCAAATGAATCCTCTGTTGCACTGCCATACAATATGACATGATTTCCCAAATCAAGTGCAGGGAATTTAGTATTGGCGATACCAAGTTTCAAGTTTGGCTTGCTGTATCGACTCATGAGCGCCTCAACAATGTCAATTGGAACTTGTGTTGCTGCAACCTTCACAGTATTTAGGCTAAGTAATGAAATAGAAAATAGAAGTGTTATGCTCTTTCGTAAATAATTCATAATAATAGTCCCTTTCGTATGCTAAGTAGCTTTAGTGGCATTTAGCAAAAGCACAGAGATAGTTAATACGATGACTCGACACGAGATAAAAGCGAATAAAAGCGAGTCAAAATTGGCAAGTCTCGTAGCGATCTTTACCAAGGAGGATATGGTATTTCTTAGGTCTACAATGTCTAATATTTAAGAATAGAACAGGCTCTCTATAACGCAAGAAATATGGTCGTTATTAAAAACTAATCTATAAGGCTCCCTCGCTGGCGCTAGCTTAGAAGTCAATGACTATTTTTCTGAAAGCGAGGTGTTAAAAGCGCTTATCGCGTAAGCAATTTTCCTTCTTTAAGATCTGCGGTAACAAACTTGAATGTGGTGAAGGTAAGGGGTTTGAACACAGAAAACTACATGATAAAACAACAGGTGAAAAGTGAGGCTGTGTTAAGACTATAATTATATCAACATGTGCTCTTTCGGTACTTATAATTTTGTGGTTAAATTAATCGAGTAATATTATTAAGTACGTAATATATTGAATTACCTTGCTAAATACACATGGAGAGTATAGTGAATAAATCAAAAATCATTAGTTCAGCAGTAATATGTTTTGTCGTAGTGGGTTGCTCGAGTTCTACCGACATAAATCCGAATAGTATAGCTAAGAAACAGTATTCTGAAAGGCGTAGTGTCGACTGGTGTCAAAAAAATTATTCGTCTGCATCTGTCAGCACTAGAGATCGCCAAAGGAGCGCCAAGCACTGCGATTCACAAGCCCGCCAAGCGTATCTAAAAGCAAAAAAAGATAAAGAGTATAAAGAAAATTAGCTTTAAATATTCACTAGAATTAAAAAGCTCTGTAAACCATTGGTTTACTGGCTTTTTAAGGTCTGCGGTAACAAATTTGAATGTGATGGGGAAGGTATGGACTAGTGTTAGTCAGTAATGACAAGCTTATACGGGTACTCTCCTTGTGAAGTCTCTCTAATTCGGATACTTAGAAAGTATTGCTGTCCATCGTCGAGGAACGGGCCAGTGAATGCGTGACCGTGAAATGAAGGCTCGTCAGTACTGTCTAGAAGAACCTGATTTTCATCATAAAGCTCCAAATATAAGTCAGGGCCCGCATACCATGGCTGAAGGCAATCGGTCGGTGTTGCGCACAGATAAATAGTAATCGTGGGCTCGCCATCCAGGATAAATGCTAAGTAATCTATCGGGTCTGAGCTGCTGTCGACTGAGCTCGTTATGGATACACCATTTTGTGGGCGAAGAATAAACGGCGTTGCTTGCTCAAACAGGTTGTTTGGCTCGGTATCCTTAATAACTGTACTGGTCCAGTTTGCAGCAATAAAGTCGTCATTAATCACTCCTTGGGGAGGGTCCGCCTCTGGCAGATTGCTATCTTCTTTACAAAGTACTTCCTCAGTACACTGTCCACTGTACCAAGCAAACGTCAGCGCAATGCCAAATGGATCCTGAAACACGGGACTGGGACAGTAATAAATGCTAGTTTTAGTACATATATTCAGATCATTCAATGTCGAGTTATCATCATCTCCACTGCCACAAGCATAAAGAAAGAATGCTATAATCATTATAATTATTGCTTTTATTACTGGTGAAATCGATAGGTTAGCCATAGCTTGACCACTACATGTGACAACGTTCTAATTATAGTCTATATGGTGAAAATCTCTAGGCAGTCCTCAAACTGATTCTTTTTCCCATTAAATCAAACTTAGTGCGGTATGGTGTCTCCAGTGCCGACAATCCGCCGACACTGATATGCTAGCTTGAATAAGTCCTAATTTTGGAATGCCCAAATTCAATCACAACGTTGAGTCTTACAGAGCATTTCTTGTTATTAACTAATCCTTAGGTTTAAAGCCCAGCGCTTGTTGATCTTCGCAGGAGTTAACATTACATGCGCCCATGTGAGTTCCTATTTGCTCCGCGACCATTCCTGGGATTATCACGCCATGCGAACGGACGACCATATGAATTTCTGCGCCAAAGCCATTACCTTCTTTTAGCCCTCCGGGAATGAGTATATCGATTCCCATCGGTAGACTTCCTGAATTCAGGTGTGCAGTAACATTAGCTGAACCATCATTCCCTGTGACAAACCCAGTGGCATAAAAGACCGATGCTCCAGTGCTTCCATCTCCAAGGTCAGCTAAGCCACAATGACCAACACCAGCTGCACAGTTTTCGGGATAATTGAACACTACCCACCAAACAGTGTAGGCGGAAGCGGAATCAAGGCCACTCAAGGCCAAGCGTGCGTGGGCCGATTGTTTAGTTCTAGTTAGAGTTCCTGCGCCACCAAGGTCATTTGCCATCGCGGGAAAATCATGGATATTAGCTGTCTGATAAGTAGTCTTTCCTGCGTTTGCAGTTAAAGGGATACTCAAAACTAGGGCTAAAATGAAAGCGGTGAAATTACTAGTTCGATTTTTTGCAAACATTTTTATTTCTCCTGATTGACATAAATTACACGTGAGATAATAGTGTGCAAAAATCGCGCCTTAAATAAAGTTGTTGTATTTTAGGTTTTTATGTTTTTTTTATTGAAGATTTTGGGGGCGGTGAACACTTTCACTGTTCTACGTGAACACAAATGCTTTTCATCAATGGAACCCCTTTTGGAGATGCCCTTAACGTTTTGCTATCGGAATGTTTGATGAAAATAATAAATCGCTACTATACTTATGAAGCTATTTTATTTTTTATCCGCGGTTAAGTGGGGTAAAGGTAAATGAAGATAAGTGATTTAGATGTAAAAGATGATGCCGATTTTAAAGGTATAGACGAAGAGCATAAAACTATTTTCAACTTTATTGACAAGTTACATGATATTGCTAATCAACCTAAATATCACGAGTACGCTATTGTCATATTGAATAGCTTCATTGTTTTTTTTGTGGAACATGCGATCAAAGAAGAGCAGTTATTACAACACTATTTACCCGCTAAATTAGTAGATAAGCATGTCTCATTACATCAGGATGAACTTAATTATTTAGATGAAAGTCTAAAAACCTTAAGCGTTGAGCTATCATCGATTAATATTCAAGCTATTGCGGAACAATTAGAACTGGAATTTAAAACACACATATTTATATATGATAAGAATATTATGAAAAAGCTAATGGAAGTAAAAAGAACGAGGAAAACCGTAATAGAGTCAGTCAGAATTAACTAGTAAGTTGTTGTGTTACGTAGTGCCTCCAGGCCCCCTTAGTTTAATTGTCTACTGTTCACCTTGTACACTTAATGTGTTCATTACTGCTAGATTATTAATTTGTAAAAATACAAATCAAGTAAAATCACGTTGTTAAAGTGTGGCGTGATTTATGCTGTCCTTTTACCAATTTATTACGTTATGAAGGGTACAGTTATGAATACCAAAATTATCACTGCACTGTTGTTATCTATTTGTTTAGGCGTTTCATCAAGTGCTGTTATAGCGAAAGATCCAAACCTAGGAAATGTAATGGTTCTAAACCTGATCGGAACTAGCGAAGGCACGCCAAGTACTGTGCCAGATATCGATGGTGACGGAGAAGCCGATGATGCTACTTGTTTTACTGTCGATCTAGTCAATGCAAAAAATGGGCATTGGATTGGTAGCGCGGATGACTGCTTATCAATGATTGAGGCGGTTGATGGTGGAATTAGTTTGGTGGGTACAACATATTTCCACTTACCACAGGGGACATTGGTCACTCGGGGAAAAACCACCGTTCAACCTGCCGTAACCAATATCGTCACTCGGACTAATAGAACCATGACCCATATAACTGGAGCCGCCGGTGCTGGGAATGCAATTTTAGAAGAAAGTACAGGTCGCTTTACAGGTCAGGAGGGAACCGTACGACTTTCCGGAATGGTGGACATGTCTGTGGAAGGTGAGATTACCTTTGATTGCTTGTTTGTTATAGCGCTAAATTAGCCTGTATTTCGCTACCTCAAAGAAAGCCAACGATATCGTATTTATGCAACAGAACCTGTATTTTAAGGCAGGTTCTATTGGCTGGCTAATGGGGCTAACCTGACCGTTATCATCCAAGGATTTCGGTCTTGGTGGTATATATTCTGCGCACGTGGCAACGGCACAGCACCAAGGGGCATTCAGATTACCGGCTTCACTAAAAATAAAATATAGCCATTAAACTACGTTTGTTTTTGTTCCTACTTCTAACATGCCATCTTTATGCCGATCATAAAGCTTACAGCATGCATCGACAATATCCGGATCATAGAGAACACCTCTATTCTTAACAATCTCAGCCATCGCAGCAGATAAGCCTAACTCGTGTCGGTAAGGTCTAGCAGAGGTCATGGATTCGACAACATCGGCAACGGCAATGACTCGCGCTTCAAGTAGTATGTCACTTCCGGCAAGTCCATCAGGGTAACCAGAGCCATCGAATCGTTCGTGGTGTTGTCGAACAATCTTGGCAATTGGCCATTTAAAATCAACTTTCTGTAATATCTCTTCCCCAATCACGGGGTGCTGCTTTATTAATTCGAACTCTTCTTTTCTGAGTTTTCCCACTTTGGTTAGGATTGAGGTGGGAATACCTAACTTGCCAATATCATGAAGGGTAGCCGATATTCGAATACATTTAATTTGTTCGTTAGGTAATTTGAGCTCTTGAGCAATCAGTCGAGCAAGGCGGGAAACTCTTTTGTGATGTTGTGAGGTATAAAAATCTCGTGCTTCAATTGCGGCACTAAGCACGTCAACTAATTGATAAAGCGCGTGAGTATTCATAAAATCCATCGTTAACATCCTGTTATGTTAGATAGTCCAATAAAATCAATTGATTAAAAAAGGGCTTACCGCGTGAACGATAAGCCCTTTTAAGGTCTGCGGTAACAAACCTGAATGTGGTGGAGGCGGGGGAACTATAATTTTCTTTTCATGACGCTGATATTTAACGTTTTACACTTTACCTCTTGCTTCCCGTATACCTATATGTATTCCCAAAGAAAAATGTGCTCTTAGCTGGGGGAGGAGTAGATAAGGACTGTGCGCTCCTTATTGAGTCAATATCTAACCCACAGTGTGCCTATGGCAAATAATTAATTGTTAGTTATCTTGATAAAGTCATATTGTTAACTACACTTTTATTAGGTTGTAAGGTTTCAACCTAATGCAATTCCTTTGATACATCATTTTTTCATATACGGGCAGTGACAAAAGTTCAGGAAGATTCTTTATGTGATGTCGTGTTTCTGAGAGTGTTTGTAATTTCCCTTAGATTTAATTTCAAGGTACGACTACCTTGTGCGCTACCCTAGGAGATGGAGCGATGAGAAGATTACAAAACTGCTTGATATTGATTTTATTAAGTTTCACTTTGGTCTCTTGCGGAGGAGACAGTGCATCGGAGACTTCTGCAACTTTGACAGCCAGTAGTGGGGGAGGAGCCAGCGGGGGGACTGGTGTCTCGACGCCGTCCGAAACCAGTGAAAAGACTAACATATCAGTTTCATTAGTCGTTGAGTCGGAAATCCCTTTCACTATCAACGCGGATCAACCCGGTAAGTTAGTTGCTACGGTGACAGGAGCAAGTGAACCAGTTGTTGTTACCTTCAGCTCCGAGGTGGGCCAGCTACCAATAACAGCTGCAGTAACAGTCGATGGTAAAGCTAGTGTAGATATTATTGCAGGCAGTAAGTTTGGAACTGGAGTTGTAACGGCTACTTTAAGTGATGGTACCTCTGCTTCCAATACCATTATTGTTGACGTCCTTAAATTAAGCATGGGTTCTGGTACTCCATTTGTTGAGCAAGCCCAATTAAGCATTGCCCAAATTTCGTCTGGTGGTACCGCATCCGTCAGTGTTGATATTGTCGATGAACAGGGTGTTCTTTATTTACAGCCGATTGAGGTGAGTTTTAGCTCTGACTGTGTCAGCCGGTCAGCCGCAAAATTAGACGGGCCGGTATTTACTAACACAGGCAGGGCGACTAGCACCTATACGGCACAGGGGTGCGTTAATGATGATGTTATTACAGTCACTGCTGATGTAGGAGGAGCTAATCTAGTTGCTCAAGCAACGATTAATATTTTACCAGCCGCAGCGAATAGCATTAAGTTTGTTTCTGCTACACCTGAATTTATTGGGATAATTGGCACAGGTGCAGTCGGCGGCTCTGAAAATTCGGCTCTGATATTTAAGGTGGTTGATATTAATGATCAGCCGGTTGTTAATACCGAAGTTAATTTCTCATTAAATACTAATGTCGGGGGGTTAGAATTGAGTCAGAGCTCGGCAAAAACTGATGGTATGGGGCTAGTTAAAACGGTCGTCCATGGTGGCAGCGTTGCGACCACGGTTCGAGTAACTGCACAAATATCTGATACTGTGCCACTGATTGCCACGCAGTCTAGTTCGTTAATTGTATCGACCGGTATCCCAGACCAGGATAGCTTTAGCTTATCATCTAAAATTCTTAACCCAGAAGGCTGGGAGCATGATGACGCTAGAGTAAATATAATGGCGCGTTTGTCGGATACCTTTAACAATCCGGTCCCTGATGGCACCGCCGTGACGTTTCGCACTGAAGGTGGTCAAATTGAATCTGGCTGTCTTACTGTAGGTGGCGGCTGTAGTGTAGTGTGGATAAGTCAAGAACCAAGGCCTAACAACGGGCGCTCTACTATCACTGTGACAGCCCTAGGTGAAGAGTCTTTTCCTGACACTAACGGTAATGGTCGATTTGACGAGGTTGATTTTACGTTGTTCGATGCTCATTTTGATATTACTGCCGATACTTTCGAAGACTTCAATGAGGACGGTATTTTCAATCCGCTTCAACCCATTGTTGAACCAAGTGGTGCCTTTGAAAAACTGATTGATTTTAACTTCGACGGTATTCTTAATGGTAAAGATCACAAATATAATGGTGTATTATGTGGACTGGCTAGCGACGGTATAAACCCTAACCCAAATTGTGCAAATGGTTCGGATGCTGAGCCAAAATCGGCCATGATCAGAAAAAACTTGGTTTTAATCATGTCTGGTTCAACTGCTGTTGCTAATTTACTAACTGGTGACACCGTTACAATCATAGGTTCAGGGATCGGTACTATGCGTGTTAATATAGCTGATATTAACAACCAACAAATGCCGATAGGCACAAAGGTCACCTTTACTACCTCTGCTGGCTCAATAGTTACTGGTGGTAGCTTCGTCTGGCCAAGTAGTAATGCAGAAGGTGGGAGGGAGTTCGTTGTTAACATTAAAGGCACTACGACCCCGCAGAAAGGACTTATCTCGGTAACTATTGAAACTCCCCTTGGGAATGTCACTGAGATTGATCTTGCAGATATTGAAATCTTGCCTCAACCTTAATAGGGTGTGGTTTTTCTCTATCTTATTAATTTTTAAATAGATGAAAGGTGCCTGCTAAGTGGTGGGCCCTTTCAGGTTAGGTTATCCTGTGTAAAACATAGCAGACCCAGTAACTTGAACCGCTAATCGGTTCCTATGCTAGCTAATAGCCAGGGCAAACTGCTTGAAGCGAATATTGTGGCTCGTACTCGCACAACAAATTAGGTCCTCCAAGATATTATCTCCTGTATTCAATTGTTTTCTAAATTATCAAAAATTAGGGTAATAAAAAGGGCTTAACACCCAAGTGATAAGCTCTTTAATGTCTGGTAAACCTGAGATGGCGGGGAGTTACATGATTTTTATTATTTTTTGATATATAAGCTATTAGTGTTTTTTTTCTGCTATATACCTGAGCGTATGTCCAAAATTGAATGCTTTTGTTATTTGGGGGACAGCCCTTATTGGGGATTTGAGCCGACGAGTAATAAGGCTAAGGATAGCATGAGTTCTGCCCTTTAAAAAACGGTTTTAGTGTAGATGTCGTGCCCTTTTAATCGGCACTATGTGTAACCCCGCCCTTATCCACAAGCCTTTCTGCTGAGTTAATTAATATCTGCACTATAGTGACGTGGCTGCTTATTTGCCTAATATGTGCCGGAACTGGTGAAATACAATGCTTGGGTGTTACTAAGTTATGCCTTCGGCCGTTTATGGATATAATCATACGGTAGACATCGTGTCATGTTGTGCAATAATAATATAAAGCGTTACTTATCAAGGTATTGGTAATATATTATTATGAGCGCCTCTGTGGTGCCCCCTGTCCTATCTTCACAAGAGGTGACATATGCCCCTACGCAACGCGCTTAAAACGCAAGAACAGCAGCACATCAGACGATATAGTGATGCGGTGTTAACGCGTTCTATAGGAGTTTCATGGTTAAAAATGGCACGTGTTCTTGGCTATGGCCATGCTTCTACCCTTGGGCGGAAGTTAAACCGTTATAAAGAAGGCGACCAATACCTGCCGTTACACCTTTCCTGCTTGATAGAGTCCGCACTTTGGCGTTTGGGTAGAATGCACGCTTATATCGCAGCAAGGCGGGTGCAGGACGGAGTTGAAGGAATAAGCTGGGATAGACTACCAGAGCATCTACACCCCTGGGACTAGATTGACGGTTATCGGGATGGGGGATCTTATCTTTCGTTCTAACGCAAATACGGTTGAAGGGGGGCTGGGGCCAAAGGGGGATACCCGTAAAAGAGATTAGGGATACCTTACTATCACTCATGTGTCTCGTGTGGATGCTGGGCCCTATAGGTTTAGCCGTGCAGCTCATTTGTGTCTATGTTGGTGATGGGTTATCTTTAATAGTCTATGAAATAAGAGTGACAACACCATGGAAGTTCCGGCCATATATCGAGTGCGTAACGTGTTATATGTGAACTTTCCACAGCGGCCGCTGTGTCTGTACCCTGTTCTACCAGAATATAATGGATATAGCGTTCCTCACTGTAATAAAGCTCCGCCAGTACTCGATATTGCCCAATACCGAAAACAGCCTACATTGGATTAGTAAGAGCACATAGAAAAGTAGGTACATAGCGGTACTTGTTAACACAAACTACTGCCATTCAGAAGATGAGCCCTATGCTTTCAGCAAGTCAAACACCACCCTCGCAAAGCCTTTTGCCAGCTCCGGGTTTGACAGATATTGCATCATCATCGCTTGCTGTGCTTCATTGCTATCCATCACCGCATCGTCAGTGGCTTGAGGGAAGTCTCCCAGCATCGCTTGTTCCGGCGTGTTGTTAGCTATCTAGGTCATGACAGTGTCATTTTCCGTCAACTTATCACGCACGGTAAAGGCATAGTTGACTAAGTCTTTCTCGGTTAGTTCGTCGGTAATAAACAATTCATTCAGACGTGCCAGTATTTGCGATAAATACTCTTCCTTCTTGTCCTTGTCCTTGGCGCTGCCGATGTCATTGCTTGGCTCTAATTGATGCTCATCAGCGTTATCAGAAAGCTGAATGTCTTGCTGACGGACCTTTGATAGGCGGTAGTGGCTCATCACTACGTTGCCTAAGTCAACATCGTCCTCTTCAACCACTTCCTCACGTAATAACGGTTGAAGGTGACGAGCGTATAAGCTCAACCTTTCTAGCTCTTTATCGTCATAATCAACAATCTGTGACATGAACTCATATAAGCGGGTGAAGCTGCCTAAATCTTTCTTGAAGATCTCCAGCAGGTCTTTCTCTTTCTTGATGTATTTAAGGCTTGATTCAGCGTTAGCTATTAGCACCGCGTCACCCGTTTTCTTGGTGCGCTCGAACATTTCTTTGCCGCAAATATAGGCTTCGACCGCTGAACTATATCGTTTCTGCCAACGCTCGACCGCAGGCTTACAGATATTACTAATCGCTGCATTGCTCTTGTTCTTGACAAAGAATGCTTCACAGAATAGCTCAACCTCACTCCAAAGGAAGATGCCATTGCTTTTTAACTTTTCGAACAGGTCGAACACGATATCAGGGCTTGAGACTTCGGCGAGTTCGGCCGTTTGGTAGTATGGTTGGAAGGCATCCAGGATGTCCTGTGGATCGTTAAAGAAGTCCAGTACAAAGATGCCACATTCGGCTTTTCCCGGGTAAGTACGGTTAAGCCGCGACAGAGTCTGTACGCACTCCACGCCGCCTAATGGTTTATCTACATACATTGCACAAAGTTTGGGTTGGTCAAAACCAGTCTGAAACTTGTTGGCAACCAACATAATTTGATAGTCGTCACTGTCGAAGGCTTTGCGCATATCCCGACCTTTGAGGCCTGGGTTCATGTTCTTTTCAGTGAATTTTGGGTCGATAAACGCACCACAATCAGGGCCATCACCATTGAACTCCACCTCGCCAGAAAAAGCCACCATGGTACGAATCGAGCTGTAAGCGTTATCTACGAAATATTTATCAAAAGCCAGCTTGTATCGCACTGCTTCCTTTCGAGAGCCTGTTACAACCATAGCCTTCGCCTGACCGCCTAGCAAGCCCATAACGTTAGCTTTGAAATGTTCTATGATTATTTTGACTTTCTGCGAGATATTGTACTCGTGCAATCTAACCCACTGATTTACCTTGACCTTGGCTCTTTTACTATCAACCTCGGTATCAGCGTTCTCAAACTTCTGGGCTAACTGATAGGCAATGTGATAGTTGGTGTAGTTTTTCAGGACATCAAGAATGAAGCCTTCTTCAATGGCCTGACGCATCGAATAGACGTGATAGGCTTCTGGCCTGTTAGTTTTTGACGGAGGTAGTTCAGGTTTGGGTAAACGGCAGGATAATGCGACCGTATTGAAATTGTTTAAAGTCACCGCGTAGTAGGTCGGCAACAGACCAGATGAAGGTAGCAATTTGAGAGAAGTTTGAGTTTGTTATATCAGCACAATGGCTCGTCGTAAAATTGAGATTGACTATACATTAGCCTTGGATATATTTCTTTGCTAATTGAGGGGCTTAATCCAAACATATAATACCAAAAGCAAGGCGGAGCCATACCTTAATGTTAACTGCTAAACGTGAACTGATACTCGTTTAAACTAATACTAAACAAGTGGTTACGCCATGTAGTATCATAAATATCATAAATACCAAAAATACCACTATATTCTCAGTTGCCTGAGTAAGTAAAGGTTGATAAGGGGCAGGGGAAGTTGTTGCGATCGGTCAACAGTTGTTTGTTAAGGCTTATATCTATTTTATTGGTATTATTGATATTAGTGAGGTTAACGCAATGAATGGCCTATGGATAAAGGGGATTGATAATACCAGTGCGCGTTAACGCACTGGTATTAAGGTGTACGGGGTGGGATTATTCCTCATTCTCATCGAATATTTCAGGTTTGATGGTATAAAACCAACTACCTTGCATCGAACCCCTTGTATTACTAGGGTTCCACTTCTTTTGCTTTCTCCCTGGCGAGGTGGCTAAGTAGCCTCGCTCGTCCAGTACGGTGGCAATTTTACTGGCAGAGTACCCAGCTGCCAGCTGAGGCAAGCCCTGCTTGGTTACTAAGTAATAGTATGTTTTTGGCGCAACTTTGGCCTCATCGTTTGAGGGAGCAAAGTCATCATATTCTTCGAGGTACTCACATTGATTGTCGACTCTGGTTTTATAGCCTAACTGGTTTTGGACTTTATAACGGTTGTTACTAAAATCGCTGATATTTTCAAATCGGGCGTTACCGTGTGACATTAAGCTGGCTCGAACTTTATCAACGATATCGTGATCTTCATTCTTACCTGTGTTGCCCCGAACTTTGAGATAATCGTCAAAAGTCTTCTTGAGAGCCTTGATTGCCTCGCCGCTACGCCAGCCTGTGATATTAGCCGTTGTAGCTAATTCTCCGGCGGCGGCTAACAGTGAAAATTTACTCAGAACACGCTTGAGCTGTCCGTCAAACTTGTCTGAGGTAGTGCTATCGATAAACGATGCCATGAGCTTGCAAGCAGATTTGATAACGTTGTCGCGTTCGTTTACCAGATGTTGTATCCATGCTTCACCGGCGCTGCCATAATAGTTTGCGGCGTTAGTCACTAAGGTATTTGAAAAGTGCTCACCACTGCCTATGTCATGGAGTGTTTCAAATAGGCCATGCTTACCGGTATCAGCGGGAATATTGATTAACCTCACTTCCTGTCCCGCATGAATCCCGCCACGCTCTTTAAGTAATTCAGCGGGGGTTCTTTCGCCGGATGACAGCACTAAGGTGCGCCACTCAGTTACCTTCCTGACTCCCCCCTCTTTTTTCCCACGCTCTTTACCACGGCCATTAGCAAGCATATAAGTAGCACTACTGATGGTTTCCGGTGCTGCCTGTTTAAGTTCATCCAATGGTAATGGCATGTCGTTATAAGCTGCTGCCATGTACTCCAGAGCTGTATCTGTCGATTTCCAAGTCTTCATATAATCAGGTGGGCCATAAACACTGGCTGCCACTTTTAGCGCGGTGGACTTACCAAGAGAGGAGTCACCACACAGATGAAAACCACCATTCTCGAGTTTCAATAGTTTAAGTAGAGGGGCGGCTAAAGCTATACAAACGCTCATAACCAATCGACTATTTCCAGCGCACTTTTGGCAAACATTTGTTTGCCAATCGTTAAGTTGACCGTTAACACTGGTGATGTTTTTCACTGCACCAGCCCCTTGTAGTAATAGTCGAGTTTTGTTGCCATCTGGCCTAAAGCTTTGAGCTGGTAATACATAGCTGCCATCTTCGTACCACCCGGTACGGGTCGCACAGTCGACGACAGTTTTAGCCTTAAAGCCTTCAATGTACCTAAGAGTGTCTGGTACTTTTCCCGGGACAATAGATAACCCAGCATTGGTAAGAGTTTCAATTAGTTGGTTAGGGTCGTGAAGTGCCGATGCTGGTGTAGCTTGTTCTTTCATATGGTTATCTTTGTCTTTCCATTGCACTAGATAACCATGGTCGTAACCGTTAAGGCCACGAGTTCTGCCTGAAACAACCATCCAACTGCAAATGCGACTTTTGGTCGGTTCTCCATTTTTGTCAGGCTTTCCTAATTTGTAGATCGCATCCTCAATACAATAACCTGCAGAGTAAACTTTATTTGGGTTCCACCAACCTGACTCATCAGCAATGGCAAATATCGTTAGTGGGTGCCCTTGGCTGAATGTTCCCAATCTGCGCTCGTTTTCGTGCGCGTTGTAGTTGCCACCCACTTGTTGCAAATATTCGTCGAGCAGCTCCTTGGCTCGTTTTCCATGAATAGTGTCGAGGTAAGGTTCGTGATTAGCGGATAGCCGCACAAACTCTTCGTGTTTACTACCATATCCGAGTGAGAGTAAGTATTGCATTGGCCCATCCTGGGCATGTAGGTCTTCTAATATTTGGCCACCTCTAGCCGAGTCTAGCTCAACTGTAAGCTCTAATCGGCGGCCTTCATTGTTGTAGTTGTCAGACAGCTTACCCTGGTTAAAAGATGCACCTCCTGCGTTGATGGTGTCCAAATTAAGCTCGAGTGAACCTGTTACATCTTCGTAGCGATATTGTTTATCGCAGGTGCTGATAATTCGTGTTACAAACGCTTCCCCTTTTTGATGACAAAAACCGGGTAGGCGCATGATGCGAGGGAGGTCGCTAATAGAAGGGTCTGAAAGGAATTTCTTGCATAGCGCCAACTGTGTTGATTTGAAAACCTCCAGCGGACAATCATTAACGAACCAGTATGCATGGAATTTGCCTGGGCTACTTTCTACAACCATATTGGGCTGTAACCCCATACTGCTAATTACAGCTAGGTTATCGCGGTCTGGGTCGTCAAAGTCGACGAATAATGCCCTAACCTGAGTGATGTTACTAGCTGCTACGCCCTTACCGTCTGTTTGGTTTATTGTGGCGAATATACCATAGCCTTTATGGTTGTCTGTGCCCAACTTTTGAAGGTTTTCTCTGGTCGGTATGAAAGAGGTTATAGCCTTGACCCCGTCACCTTTGTCCATAATTAGTCGTAAGTCGACATGTCCGGATGAAGGGGCGAGCGCATTGAGAAACTTTAATGCGTCATCGAGGTTAAGGTCTGAAGAGTTATTATGATGACTATTCATTAGACTGGCCCTCCTCACTGACGCACTTCGTTGAGGTTGATACCGTAGTATTGTGTTGAACTGTTTGTACAGGAGGTAATCCGCTTGTACAGCCTAAGTTATTGGCTACTATTGCATCAACCCAATCTTGGACCTCTGACTCTATCCATGCGACCCGTCGGCGGAATACATGAATTGAACGAGGAAATCTCCCCTCCGCTATCAAGCGATATATACTTGAGCTCGATAGACTGGTTTTTGTTTTAACTTGGTTTATTGTCAAAAATGTAATATTGGACATGTCAGGCACTCTTGTGAATTAAGTAGAGTGTCCAAATTAAAAGTCGAGATTAGTGAATAAGGGTAAGTACTAAGTAAGTACTAACACTATTTGCAATATTATTTCTGTTTAAGTTTGCGTTTTGCATATGATAGAGCGGACTTAAGCGATGACAATGCAAGTGATGACTTTGTATTAGTTGTTGTATTTAAAAAGGTAATAGACTGGTGCCGTTTGAAACTTACTATCTCTGCATTACCAATCTCTCTATCTATGTTGTCAATGGCCCAATCGAAAAGGCTAGGCGCTTCGTCGGTGCTTACTGTTACACTGCCGTTAGGAAACTTCTTCACATAAGCATGAATGACTTGAGTCGAAGCACCCTGCCACCCAGTTCTCTGTTGCTTCATGCCGTCCAGTGTTTTACCTTCACGAGCTACTTTGGCTTTGATCTTTTTCACTCGGTTATAGCGGTCACTTACTTCATTGCAGCAACTACCGTCGCTTTTTGATGTGTTGTGTTCACACTCAGCTTCTTCGAGTTCACAAAGTAAATTGAAGTAGCTAATAGCGCCATTGTTATTATCACGCATTTATTCACCTACTACGCTTAGTGTTTTAGCATTGCCAGCGACCGTCACTTTGTCAGTTGCGGCTTCGTCAATTCTATTACTCCACCAACACATCATTGTGCGCCGTCGTTCAAGGTATTCAGCTCTGTTATATACGCGCCTCACTTCGTTTTTGTCGACGTGAGCAAGTGCCGATTCGATAATGTCAGGATCGAAGCCTTGCTCGTTCAATGTGGTACTGGCAAGTGAACGGAGACCGTGAGCTACCAACTTGTTTTTATAACCCATACGCTTGATAGCCGCATTTGCTGTTTGGACGTGCGTCGGTTTACGAGGGTTCTTTGAGCCGACGAATATATGTTCTCGATGACCGCTATGAGGCTTCATCACTGCCAATATAGCCAAAGATTGCTCAGTTAAAGGGATGGAGTGCGCCTTATTGCGTTTCATCCGTTCAGCGGGGATCGTCCACATTTGGGATGTGAAGTCTATTTCATCCCAACGCGCACCGGCGGCTTCGTTCGGTCTTGTCATAGTGTGTAACTGGAACTCAATAACACAACGTGTAGAAATCGCGATATTTGTTCTAGACAGGGTTTGTAGAAACAATGGTAGCTCGAAGGGTTTTATCGATGGAAAGTTATTTTCTTGCGGGCGCTTGAATGCTTTATTTATTCCTGTGGCAGGGTTGGAGGTAATGAGTCCTATGTTAGCTGCATATTCCATAATTTCATTAATGCGTTGACACAAACGGCGAATTGTTTCTAGCGCACCTCTTGCTTTTATACCATCCATGGCGCGGATTAGATCACGAGCATTCAATGCGTTGATAGGGGAGTTTCCTATACTAGGTAATAGGTCTCGTTCAATTGAGCGCCATACATCAATCGCGTGACCTTCGCTAACTTCACTGGACTTAATTTCATGCCAAGCTTTGGCAACTTGCTCAAAAGTATTTATGTGGTCATGCTTTGCTTTAAACTTTTGCTCTTTCCAGTGTGTTTGAGGGTCAATGCCAACGCCAGTTTTATTGTCCACCGTTGCTAACAACGTGTTACCTTGGTCACGTTTTTTCCTGGCTTCAGCTAGCGTCATTTCAGGGTATCTGCCTATACCCAACATAACCCTTGTCCCCTTGGCAGGATGTTTATACCTGTATCGCCACAGTTTTGAGCCGTTCGGCTGAATGAGCAACATTAACCCTTTACCATCAAATAGTGATATTGGTTTGCTACCGGCTACAGCTGCTCTGATCTCTGTGTCTGTCAGTGATTTAGTTATTTTAGCCATTTTGGGTATACGCCTTTTGGTTAAAAAGTGAACCGTATACCTAAACGTATGCCCATATCAATGAGATGTCAAGAGAAGCTAAGGAACGTGGTGAGAATAAATAAGCCTGTAGTATTAGGTGGTTACGGTGATGTTGGCATTAAAAAAGGGCTTATTACGTTAATAATAAGCCCTTTTAAGGTCTGGTAAACCTGAATGTGGTGGAGGCGGGGGGATTTGAACCCCCGTCCGAAAAACCTACATCCTTGGTACTACATGTTTAGTCATGTC
>CAKZQF010000208.1 GCA_937139475.1 uncultured Gammaproteobacteria bacterium
TGTTGAACAAGTTCGCCATGACAGAGCTCACTGATTGAGCGATTAATCGAAAAGCAAATATCCTTAAATCCCTGTTGGTGTAGTGCTTTTAGATCGGTACAAGCCTGCTTGAATACAAAATTGCCCACAAGGTGGATCAGCCCAAACTGCTCTGCAATGGGAATGAATACACCCGGTGAAATATAGCCACCGTAACCATCAGGCCAGCGTACTAAAGCTTCAAACTTGGCAACCTTGTTTGATTTGATATCAACTACCGGTTGATAGAACACACTCAACTGATTCTGATCGAGCGCTACTTTTAAGCGTTCTTTTAACTCTAGCTTATATTGGTACTTACGCTGTAGCTCAGCATCATGAAAAGAAATAACATTGCGCCCAGTATTTTTAGCGGCATGCATTGCCTGGTTTGCATGGCGCATCAGTAGCTTAGCATCGGTACCCGCCTCTGGGTAGGTGGCTACACCAATGCTTGCGGTGATATTGACAACGTGGTCTTGTAAAGTAAAAAAGCGTTGAAAGCAGCGCTGTATTCTTGTCGCCATTAACTGAGTGTGTGCCGCTGTGGTATCTGGCAACAACAAGGTGAATTCGTCACCGCCATAACGTGACAGAAGGGCATTACCATCGACTTCCTGTTGCATGCGCTTGGCAACCTTTTCTAACAGAAGGTCACCTGTTTCATGGCCATAGACATCATTTATTGATTTAAAATAGTCCAAATCAATAAACAGTACCGATAAGTGTTCTTTATTGCTGGGTTTTTGTAATGCCAATTCCAGTTGCTCAATAAAACTGCGGCGATTGGTTAGGTTGGTTAGAGGTTCAAAATCAGCTAATACCCTAAGTTTCTTTTCGGTCGTTTTCCATGCCAAAATGGCTGCGGTAAGAAATATGAGTAATGCGCTAATAATAATATTAAGCAGTATGGAATTAAACGCTGAATCCTTGGTGCTTTTAGCCAATTCTAATAGTTCAACGCCTAGTCTACGTTCTATTTTACTTAACTGCTCAATACGAGCTGTCGACTGCTTAAACCAGTACTCGGGATTAACTTCGAGTTGCGAACGCTGAGTCGCCGCGATGTGCCTTAATCTGACGACTTCCTTTATTGAAGGGGAGTTTAGTTGTTGGGAGAAAAAGGCTTTATTCTTGACGCTGGCGAATGTACTAAAGTTTGCAAAATAGGTATCTTGCTCTGTAACCAAGGTAATAAATTTTACCAGCATCTCATCGGTGAGCTGGCCCTTTGCAAAAGCGTTGCTAAGAATAGCCCGTTCGATACCAGCTCGCTCTGTCGCTTGTAAGAAATTATAATAAGCGATAGTTTCTTTTGTCGTTGTAGCATCAGAACTAATTTCAGCATTGATGCCTGATAGGCTTAATAGTTCAGCATTTAAATTTGTATAGTAAGCCAGGGCTTGAGCAAGTGTAATTTCTTTGGTGTTAACCTGCTGTCTAATATCATCAAGCTGATTTAGCGTTTGATTAATTGCATCGTTTAATTGCCGAATTTCTTCTTGCTTGAATGCATTATCTTGCCAATAACGCGCTCGATGGGCTATTTTGAGATCAGTGGTTGTTCTTTGAGTATTGAGCTGATTAGCAAACCTCTTACCTTGAGAGCCAATGAATACTGCGGTCATCCCACGCTCTTTTTGGAGCTCGTGAACTAGTTCACTGTAAACAACTGAAAGATTAGTCACCTGTGTTAAGGCTAACATTTCTCTGGTGGTGGAGATGCTTTGTGAGATTGAAGATATGCTAAACCATAAAAAAAACAGTATCGGGATTGTTAGTATCGCTAAGTGTTTTCTTTTATAGGAAATATCAGTTAAAACCATAACTGGCCTTTTGCTTTACGCTGAAAGCGTTGTGTAATATGGTTGCATGAAGGAGCATTATTTTACATGGTCTAATATGGTTGCATCAAGAAGCATTATTTTACATGTTATATCAATTTCTTTTATTGATATCGGTCTAGATTATGTCGAATGCTTAGGGCTTAAGCTAACTTTCCTTGACCAATCACGATAAACATTTGATGATATAGTTTAAGCTTGACGCACTTTACTTTATTTTGGTTATTTGAATAATAATTGAAGGCAGTAGAGTTGGCCGCAGTTTGAGTCGTTAAGAGTCTTATTTTTACATAATTTAAAGTTTTTCACCTGGTTATCTTTTTCGTTTTTATTTAAATACGTATAGAGGCAAGCTACATGAAACTTACATTCTTAGGCGCTACAGATACGGTTACAGGTTCAAAATATTTACTCTCCAGTCATAACCTTAATGTTCTAATTGATTGTGGGCTCTATCAGGGCGTAAAACGATTGCGAGAGCGCAATTGGCAGCCATTACCTGTTGATGTGGCTAGCATAGATGCCGTTATTCTGACTCATGCTCATATTGATCACAGTGGTTATCTACCAGCCTTAATGAAACAAGGATTTAATGGGCCTATTTACTGTAGTGCTGGTACCCAGGAGCTGTGTAAAATATTGCTACCAGATGCTGGTTATTTACAGGAGGAAGACGCGAGATTTGCGTTAAAACATAAGTTTAGCAAGCACCACCCACCCAAAGCACTTTACACTGAGCAAGATGCAAGACAAGTGTTAACTCAGATAAAAAGCGTTGCGCAGCATCAATTTATTCACCTAACAGATCATAAAAATAAGCCTTTAAAATTTATGTTAACACCGGTTGGACATATTTTGGGGGCCTGTGCAGTGCATATTGATGATGGTCATAAACGACTCGTTTTTAGTGGTGATATTGGCCGTTATAACGATGCGATTATGCCTCAACCTGAAGCGATTGAACGAGCGGATGTCATGGTTGTTGAGTCAACCTATGGTGATAAATTACATGAGGATTTAGATCCCAAGCAATTATTGGGGCAAATTATATGTGATACTTTATCTCGGGGAGGGAGCGTTCTGATACCTGCGTTTGCTGTAGGCCGAGCGCAGCTAATGTTGTATTACATTAAGCAGTTGGCACTTGCCGGCGCAATCCCTAAGGTGCCCGTTTATTTAAATAGCCCAATGGCTATTAGTGCCACCGACCTTTATAAGAAGTCCAATCGGCAATTAAAGCTGACCAGCCAAGACTGTCATGAGATTGATGCAATGACCACGTATGTAAGAACGCAGGAAGAGTCTGTTGCGCTCAATGAGAAAACATTTCCGTCAATCATTATTAGTGCGTCAGGCATGGCAAGTGGAGGCCGGGTAGTACATCACTTAAAATCATTACTGCCTGATCACCGAAACAGTATTGTTTTTGCTGGCTATCAAGCCACGGGAACGAGAGGACAGGCAATTGTCGCCGGGGCTGCAACGACTAAAATCCACGGTCAGGAAATTCCGGTAAAAGCACAGATCCATAATGTCGAGGGATTATCAGCACATAGTGATTATTCAGAAACCATACGTTGGCTGAGTAACCTGAATGAGATTCCACAACAGGTATACGTGACACATGGAGAAGAGACGGCTTCTGATACCATGAGAAAACATTTAAGAGATAAGTTCAATTGCTCAGTAAGGGTGCCTGAGCTTGGGGAAACAGTCAAAATTTAGGGAAATATTTAATACTGTTAGCAGGTAAAGTCACTGGTCTTGATTATTTGTAGTCATGGAACTCAAAAATGCTTTGCTGTGCATTAAACATAAACTCATCGATGTGTTTTTGGCTCATTGGTAGCTTATCAAGTGCGGTCGCTGTTATCGTATTAGATACTTCTCCCATCATAACGTAATGTGCTCCGTCCAGGGCGGCTTCAATGGCAGCAACGCCAAGTTTTGTCGCTAAAATTCTATCTTGGTATACCGGGCTGCCGCCGCGTTGAATGTGTCCTAAAATACAGGGTTGGCAGTCAATATTGGCCTGTTGGGATAATACGTTTGCAAGGTCCAAAGTCCCTTTGGGCCAAAGGTTTTCTGCAACAACGATGATATAGCTCGACACGCCGCGGTTGGCCTGTGCATTCGTTATATGATTGACAATACTGTCTATTTGCTCAGAGGGCAATTGATGAGACTCGAAGGTAAGTACTTGCTCCGCCGCGGTGGCGATTGCAACGCTCATCGCGATATAGCCACTTTCGCGTCCCATGACCTCAACGAGAAAAATGCGCTCAAAAGCATTTGCTGTATCTCGTATTTTATCGATGGCGTTTACCGCTGTATCAACAGCAGTAGCAAAGCCTATGGTGTTATCACTGCCTGCCAAGTCATTATCGATAGTGCCAGGGATACCGATAATCTGGCCATTCCACTGCTGTGATAATGCTCGCGCACCTTTAAAAGAGCCATCTCCACCGATGACAATAAGGCAGTCAATGGCAAGCTTGTCTAATACCCTGGCGGCTTGTATTTGCCCCTGTTGGGTTTTGAATTCTGCACACCTTGCGCTTTTTAAAATCGTGCCACCGCGATGAATGATGTCCTGCACCTGCGCTTCACCTAACATTTGATAATCCGCCTTGAGTAGCCCATTGTAGCCATGCAAAAAACCAATAATCTCAATTGAGTGGTGTTTTGCAGTGAGTACTGCGGCGCGAATAGCAGCATTCATCCCTGGCGCGTCACCGCCACTTGTTAATATTGCTAAGCGTTGGAGTTTTTTCATTCTAACTTTCTCAAACAATAAGGATTAGTTTTAGCATAAATCTATTTGGCGAAAATTTGTAGTTATTCTCTTATCAAGGTCGGTTTTTCGCTAATGCATTCGTGCTTATTTGAGGCTTTGACTAGGATTTATTGACTATACTTAAATACCAATCAGACTAAGTTTATTCCCACCCAGAGTAACTCAGGGCATTCAGTTTGAGGCGCGATGATTTAGGAATGGTTATTCCCTTTCAAATTATCGCAACAA
>CAKZQF010000209.1 GCA_937139475.1 uncultured Gammaproteobacteria bacterium
CTAAACGTTGATGGAAATCGTCAGAGTGCCGCAGATAGAGCCATTGAACGGCTAAACGGAATGGATGCCCAGAAACTTCGCCAGGAGGCAACGGAAGAAGTCTCGGGGAACAATTAGAATAAATTGCTCCGTTAGCCCCGTTTTGCAGGACTAATGGAGCAGAAAAAATAATCAATATGCATTTATGTAACTGCGACAAATTTGCAAAAATGTGTTTGTAGTAGTTTCGATAAATAGAGTTGGACATCGGACAGATAGCTATGAGCGAGGAACTGACGTGGCCAACCAAAATCGACCAACCCAGCTAAGCCACTTTTCTCAATATCTTCATTTTTAATTCATACATATTTGGGCTTGGATACCTCAAATATGTATGCAAACGTTCTGTATTGTAAAATGTCATGCTAAGCTCGAAAGCACGATTGAACACCTTGGTGTCGAGATTGAAGATGTACTAAGGATTTCAGATAGTTGTGACGGATGATTCAATGCCAACGGCTTAAGTTGTAAATATTCATGGCAGACGTTTGTGTCCCCAACGCTATATCTTTCACACAAATATGAGAAGTGTATTTATGACTATTCAGCAAATTAAAGTTGGCAGTGTTCCTGATATTATTGAGCTAACACCAAACTCCAATGAGCAAAGTGA
The DNA here is from genome assembly GCA_937139475.1 of uncultured Gammaproteobacteria bacterium. Taxonomy (GTDB): domain Bacteria; phylum Pseudomonadota; class Gammaproteobacteria; order Enterobacterales; family Psychrobiaceae; genus Psychrobium. The sequence continues at coordinate 653 of CAKZQF010000209.1, forward strand.
TTCTTATCCTTTTATCCTATCAACGAATACTTCATGGGGAGAACAGGGTTCTAAAATATCAATAGAGAAATTACGCCAAAATATTGAGCCTTGGTTAACAGCACTTTTTCAATCCGAACATTTAAATCTATTGATCGGTGCGGGTTTAAGTACGTCTATTCAAATGTCGGCTACAGGCGTGCCACCCGTTGGAATGGGGTGGATCAGTGATCTAGCGGTCTGTCAAAGCGAAATAAATGAATTCGCTACAAAAGCTGCCAAATCGGCTGGTCGCGCACAAGGAAATATAGAAGATCAAATTAGAGCTATTAATGAACTTATCAAAGGTCTTGAAATTTTAACAGTGTTGGATAGCCCGCAACCTGAAAACCCCCCGGCTCCATATGCAGCCTATAGAGACCTAAAAGCTGATTTAGCTGCAATTAAGGGGGAATTGTCTCGATGTCTAGGTGAGTTTTCAAAATCTGTCAGTACAGGAGAACACTTAATTAAAAGTGCTGAAAAAAAACGAAAAGAGGAAACTTTCAATTATCTTGTGAGTTTCTTAATGAGCTTTGCAAGTAGAACCGCTACACGCGACAGATTGCATATTTTTACAACGAACTATGACCGAATTATCGAGGTTGGTGCTGAACTTGCTGGTTTAAGACTCATAGACCGTTTTGTTGGAAGTATTGCTCCCGTTTTTAGATCCTCAAGATTAGAAGTTGATTATCACTATAACCCTCCGGGAATACGTGGTGAACCAAGATATTTGGAAGGAGTGGCACGTTTTACCAAACTTCACGGTTCTCTAGATTGGCACGAACAAGATGGTGCGATTAGGCGCTTTGGCCTACCTTTTGGAGCTCGCTCTGTTGAACCGTTTCTAGAAGCAGAGGGGCACGAAAGCGATAGTTATGAACAACTTATGATTTACCCTAATTCAGTCAAAGATAGAGAAACCGCTGAGTACCCCTATGTAGAGTTATTTAGAGACTTAGCAGCAGCGACTAGCCGTCCAAACAGTACATTAGTCACGTATGGCTATAGCTTTGGTGATGAGCATATAAACAGAGTAATTGAAGATATGCTTACCGTTCCATCTACCCATCTAGTCATCATTGCTTTCGGAGATCCGCTAGAAAGAATTATGAACTTCATTGGTAAAAGTGGAAGAAAAGCTCAAATCACTTTACTAATGGGTGACCATTTGGGGGATCTAAAAACTTTGGTTGATAACTATCTACCTAAACCAGCCATAGATAAAGCATCAATAAAGATGGCCGAATTACTAAAACAGCGAGGCTTTATCCAGTCAGAACACTCAGGTAATGCAACTACCACCGAGGTAACATCATGAGTTACTTGCCTATAGAAAGACTGGAACAGTTACGAATCGGAACCGTTGGTTTTGTATCGCCTAGTGAAATTAGAGTTTCCTTAGAAATTGATTCCCCAGACTCAGTCTCTCTTCAAGGAGGCTCACCTCGCAACTTTCCTCGAATCAACAGTTATGTGCTTATAAACAGTGATGATGGATTTCTAGTTGGTCAAGTTGAGTGGATCGCAGTAGAACACTCGCCATACCCCAAAAGAAGAGGCTTGCAAGATTTTGGCTTGATAGACTTACCTTTTCCTCTAAAAAAGCTCAGTATCAACCCCGTTGGTACATTGAGAAGCGATAGAAAAAACGATGGTTTCAAATTCACCAGAGGAACAGATGCATTTCCTTCAGTTGGTGATTCAGTGCTTTTACCTACTGACCAACAATTAAACTCAATAATCGAATCAGGTGAAAACAGAAGGGTTAAAATAGGAGATAGTCCTCTAGCTAACAATGCAGAAATAAAAATCGACCCCGATAAGCTTTTTGGGCGACATATAGCTGTTTTAGGCAACACAGGTAGTGGTAAATCTTGCTCTGTGGCGGGACTAATTCAATGGTCACTGGACGCAGTTTTACAACAGGGCCAAACTCCGAACGCTCGATTTATAATACTTGATCCTAACGGGGAGTACAGCCGAGCATTTGGTCCAAAGTCAAAATATAAGGGGAATTTATTGCGCGTAGAGGCTAACTCTGATTATGGTGAGTTAGAACTTAAAGTACCATCATGGCTATGGAACAGTTCAGAATGGGGGGCGTTCACTCAGGCAAGTTCAAAAGTTCAACTCCCATTACTACGACGAGCTTTGAGGGCGATGAGAAATGATGTGTTGTCAGAAGATGATGTGACAATTCAAGCAAAACATTTTTGCGGAATACTTTTAGTTTCAATAAGGCAACTAGCAAGTCAAGGGCAGATATATGTGAATGGTGGTCATGCCAAAGGCTTAGTTGAAAGTTTAACGTCATGGGAAACTAGCCTCATAACATTAAACGAAAAAATCCACAACCAACCTTTCAATAGTGTAATAAGCACGATAAATACTTACCTATCTTCCAGAAGAGGAGCACAGTGGCCTGCTAAGCCTGAAGTCAGTGATACTGATAAGTTGATTTCTGAGTTAAAAGAAGCTCATGTTGCACTTGGTGGTGATGAACAAGAACTTCTCCCGAAAAGTGAAGATACGCCTATTCGCTTTGAAGGTGATGACTTCGTCGCCTATCTCGAAGCTTTAGCACAAGAAACGGGAACTGAGCAGTTCATGGAATTTCTTTTGACTCGAATTCGCACAATGCTAGGTGACACCCGAATTAGTGCAGTTACTAAAGATTCTGAGGAACCAATAAGTTTAACTGATTGGCTAGATACTTTTCTTGGGAAGGATACTCATGGTGCTATCACTGTTATCGACCTATCACTAGTTCCCAATGAAATTATCCATCTTGTAACAGCAGTAATCTCTAGAGTGACTTTTGAAGCTCTTCAACGATATCGGAAGATGAATGGAAAACCATTACCAACAGTAATGGTTGCAGAGGAAGCTCATACATTTATCAAACGATACAAAGAAGAAAGTGAGAGTCAATCAGTTTCTGATGTGTGCTGCAAAGTATTTGAAAAAATCGCTCGCGAAGGGCGTAAATTTGGTTTGGGACTAGTAGTATCATCCCAACGACCTTCTGAGTTATCTCCTACTGTTCTTTCTCAATGTAATACTTTTTTACTGCACAGAATTAGCAATGATAGAGACCAAGAACAAGTTCATAGGCTTGTTCCCGATAACATGAGGGGGCTATTAAGAGAGCTACCATCGCTACCATCTCGACATGCAATTTTACTCGGATGGGCTTCAGAACTACCGGTGTTAGTTCGAATGAAAGAACTTAGTGAAGAGCAAAGGCCTCAGTCTGATGATCCTGACTTTTGGGACGTATGGTCTAACTCCACAGGTGAGCCTCGTGAAGTAAACTGGCAGCCAATCGTTGAAGAATGGCAAAACAGAGATTAATTTACCAGCCAAATTAGCGCCAAATAGATGATTAACAATACGAATAAGATTAACTTTCTATGGCGCATTTGTTCCAAAGCGATGAGTGGCGTGAACTATTAGTGGTGTGCGAATCAATAGGCTATTACGCTAATTTCGATAAACGGGTACTTTCCAAAGTGACTTAGGGTTCCTTTCTGACAATTTATTAAATGCATAGATATTAACGACGCTATACGAGAGAAATTTGGGGGAATTACGATTGATTGAAAATTCGACTTAATTCGACAAAGCTGATGATGGTTCAAAAGCGAGTCAGATCCGAACGTCCACTTTGGCAGTTGCCGACTATCAGATTAATTTTAGTAATGTTAATCTGATTTTCGCTAAAAGAACCTTGTCCAACAAGTTTGTCTCAGCTAGTTTCAATTAACAGCTATTTGACACATGGCAGTTAGAGTTACCTTGAATAGTTTTAATCTTAAAATCACGCACTTTTTCCCATTCGTCAACAGGGTCCATTCTTGACCAAGCTTCAAATAGCTGAGTTTGTTGCCTACTGAGTCTTAGGCCGTATTGATCTCGCATGTAGAAATAAATTCTAGCAATATCACCCTGACGGTTAGCTGGTGGTTCTGCTCGACGGTCTTTGAAATCAACTTCGAAATCACATTGACCATAGGATCTTGGTTCATTCGGAATCATGCCAAATCGA
>CAKZQF010000210.1 GCA_937139475.1 uncultured Gammaproteobacteria bacterium
TGATGAAGGTTTGAGAAACGTTCGGATACCGCCTGCTCGATCTGTGCGGCGATCGCACCCTCGTTCGAGGCTGCTTGATCTTGCTGACTAGAGAGTTGCTGGCTCAGGGCTTCAACTCGTTCGTCTACCGTGCGCTCAATCAGCGGTGTGATGGCGTCTTCGTTGAAGCGGGCCTGAGTCACCTCGCTCTGCACTACGGCCAGTTGCTGGAGCACGCCTTCGACGCATTCGGCAACCGTTTTCTCGATGAGCGGCACCACGGTTTCGCGTACCTGCTCAGGCAACTGGGCACGGATAATCGCATCGATGTCTTGGGACGTCGGGGCCCCAGGCGCCGGTGCTGGTGCGAGTGTTGGTGCCGGTGCCGGTGCCAGTGCCGGTGTTGTTGCGGCGGTTGGCGCAGCTTGCTGTTCTGGGGCTGGGTTATGTGCCATCTCTTGCTCTACCAATTGCAAAATCTCGGCCAGTTTTTCTAGGGTCGGTGGCTTGGGTAAGATGCCCACCGCCCCGGTCTCGCGCGCCTTGCGCACATACTCTTCCTGATCATTCGATGTGCACATCACGACCGGGATATGGGCTGAAGCAGGGTCGCTTTTTAGGATCGCTGTTGCCTCGTAGCCATCCATTCCGGGCATCATGTGGTCCATGAAGATGGCATCGATCTGGCTCTGAGTGACCATCTCCAACGCGACCTCGGCGGATTCCGCCATGTCCACCTCGAAGCCCTTGCGCTGCAGCACCTGGCGCAGCGCAAAGCGTGCGGATTTCGAATCATCGACTAGCAAAGCGTGTTTTGCCGACATAGTTCCCTACTCCCTCTATGAAAGAGTGCACTCGAAGTGCAGATTTCTCACTAACCCCCTCTATCGGCAGCCACCGATTGAGCTGGAGGCTGCTCCCAGTGACCGCTATCGCAGCCCTAGTCGCTCGAATACGGGGTGCGGAACATTGTTCCTATACCGAGGTCACAGCAATCACCGCAGCGGAGATACCTTATGCCACGTTTGGCGATTATGCCGCTGATCTTGATAGGTCTGATGCTGCCGCTGGTCGTGGCGACCTCTCCGGTGTCATCCGTTACGCCATCCTCGGCTTCGGCCCATGCCAGCCCAGTCCAATACCAGGTCGAGGTGCCAGCCGCGCTTGACTCACTGCGGGTGCAGGCCTGCCACCGGGATAGTGGCAGACTTAGCCTAACGGCGCCGCCGACATCGGAAGGATCGGTGCTGTCTGAGGTGGTTGCCCAAGGCGATGTGATTGGCTACGTTGGATCGACTGGCCTAGCGACGGGCCCTAATCTTCACTATGAGTTCCGCAAACATAATACTCCTGCTGATCCATTAACCGTTAAATTACCTAATAGCCTGTCTTTGACAAAAAAAGAGTTAGCCAGCTTTAAGGTTGATGCGATTAACATGAAATTGCAGCTCAACGTGCTGCACCGTTTTGCCAAAGAAAACGTAGACATCAACAACGCTATTGGGGGTTGACCCTGTAGCTTAGTAGAGGGTTTATACTTAAAAATATGAAATTTAAACTTCTACTTTGCATCAGTCTTCTGTTCAGCATGTTCCATGCTGCGGCAGTGCCCGTCAATAATTCGGCTAAGCCAATAGAAGCTGACGCATCTCTGATAGAATGTATGAGTTTTCATTGTGATAACATCATGCAGGATGACCAAAAAGCAAAACAATGTTGCCCAGGCGCTGTAGCCTTACAGCCACCCTCGCAATTGCAGGTAATGGTCAGTAGTTCTAACAATAATCACGTTTCATTCTCCCCAAGCCTTATTAGGCTTACTCCCAATGTTCTGTTTAGACCCCCTCAAACTTTATCCATTTTTAGCAGGATAAAACATAGTTGAGTGGCTCCTTGCCACACACCAAACGTTCTCATTGCATTTTTTAGTGAAGAAAATAGCCATTATATGGCTGTGGCAGCTGAGTTTTCGTTGGTTATCTAATCTCTCAATGGAGAAAATAAACATGACATCACGACATGTCTCTTCAGCACAAATGCCGATCTGGCTTTATGCTGCTTGGTTCATCGCCCTCATAGCGACGCTAGGCGCACTGTTTATCGGCGAAGTGCTTGGACAAACACCCTGCGTGTTGTGCTGGTATCAGCGCATTGCGATGTTCCCTCTTGCCTTGATTTTGGGCGTGGCATGTATGATGAACGATCTGCGTATCGGTCGTTATGCCTTTCCGCTTGTCTTCATCGGCGGGGCGATTGCCTTGTGGCATAGTCTACTTTATGCCGGGCTTATAAAAGAGGCCATCGTGCCCTGTTCGCAGAACGGCCCTTCGTGTACGGATAGTGCGATGCTCACGGTGGCTAATTTGCCTATCCCATATTTATCATTCATAAGCTTTATGGCCATTGCCATCTTGCTCATCATCTTTCATTTTCACAATAAATCTTCAAAGGTATCAACATGAATCGTAACTTAGTGGTACTAGGCACTACTGCCCTAGCGCTGATCGTATTTTTTGTAGGCAGGTCAATGATTGACCAACCAACACCTCCTTCAGCCGCCAAAGTAGAGCCTGTCAAAACTAATGAGGCAGCGACAGGTGAAACACCTTCGGCAAAAAATGAAGCGCCCGCAGGAAGTGCATTAATTCGCCCTTATTCACCTGTACTTGGGCCAGAGAATGCACCCGTTACTATCGTGGAGTTTTTCGATCCTGCTTGTGAAGCATGCCGTGCCATGCATCCGACAATCACCGAGATTCGCAAGCAGCACCCCGAAAAAGTTCGTATTGTTATGCGGTATGCTGCTTTTCATGATGGCTCTGACATCGCAGTGCGTATACTCGAAACTGCCCGCCTACAAGGTGTCTTTGAATCTGTCCTTATAGCGCTTCTGGAGACACAGCCTCAGTGGGCTAATCACTCTGGCGCTAGACTAGATATCGCTTGGGAAGCCGCGAAGATTGCTGGTCTCGATGTAGAAAAAGCACGTCAGGACATGAATAGTGATGCAATTAACAATGTACTCACCCAAGATGCTGCTGACATTGAAACCATCAATGTTCGTCAGACACCCACATTCTTTGTAGGTGGGCTTCCTTTGCTTGATTTCGGTCCAGATCAGCTTATGAAAATGGTGAATGATCACGTTGAATCAACAAACTAGAAACACAAGGAGCATGGTGGGTTTCTCATCGATATGTGAGAAACTCACTGAGGGTAAATCATGGATCAATTTATTTTTGTAATATCACTGACAGCAATATTGTTGATATTAACCCTGTCGACGATTTCATATATTCATAAAGGCTTTGTGTTTTTCCCTCCTCCAAATAAAAACACCTGGCAATATTTAGTTTTTTGGCTCTTGTTTAGAATCATGTTTTTCGGCTTATTGATTCTATCGGTTAGAACTTTCGGTTCAGATCCTCTTGTAGCATCGTGGGTTCGCTACTTAGTCTGGCTACCGCTGGGTCTTCTAGGCTTTGGGTTCGCTACTTATTTGAGTGTTCAACTGGGCTGGAAAAACGCTCATGGAGAGAAGCAAGGGTTGATGATAACGGGTTGGTATCAGCTAAGCAGAAACCCTGTATACGTTGCCTCGATGCTCGGAATGTTTGGATGGGGAGGATTCGTTAATTCCAGTTTTGTATACATCCTCCTGTCGCTTTGGTTTGTCATTTACATGTTAGCTCCCTTTTTTGAAGAGCCATGGTTAGAGTCGCAATATGGCGAGGATTATCGATGCTATAAGAAAACAGCCCCAAGATTTTTTAACCTACACAGTAAATTTACTAAAAACATTGCGCCTTATGTACAATCTGAACTCTTTTTGGCAAAAAAAGAGCAAGAACGGGTTGATATCAATGCTGAGTTTAAACACCTAGAAAATGCTCATATTCTTGGGCAAGAATCTACCTATTGGCATGTCAAAGTACATATGCTTATGCTGGCTTGGGCTGTCCGTCATTCAAAATTAACAGAGTGCTTTGGACAGTTATTTCGTATTGTTGGTGCTGCCACAGCAACGCCAATGGGGTTGGTTCCTAAAGGCAATACGGGTGGTTCAAATGTAAGTCCGTTTGAAACCATGCCGATTAGTACAGCGCATCAAGAAATCATTTACAAGGTAAAAAATAATTAGGTAGTGTCTGTCGGTCACTTGGAATATACGAATACGCACAACATAAATGGAGTTGCTTTAATGCAAGTCTAAATAGGTTCTGGGTGTTTTTAGAATC